>JAAURJ010000075.1 GCA_012032285.1 Sphingomonadales bacterium | reverse complement strand
ATTGATAAAGCTTATATTGGCCGCCGCCGAACAGGGTGACGACCTGACACCGGGTCGTTTCACGGTCGGGGCGACTGATCGGCCTCGATTTGTGAAATACGGGCATCGCGGGCCTTTACCAATGCTTCGCCGGCCGAGCTGCCCATGGCTTTTTTAATGTCCATGGTGACATCGCTAATGGCGGTCACTACCTCCGCCTGCTGTCCCGGGCATTGTTTTTCGCGCAAGCGGTCGCCCGCGTTAAAGCCTTTTTCAACAAAATCGCTATCCGCGCTCGACAGGTCTTGCAGGCATCCAATGACGCAATGGTGGTTGGTCAGGATCAATCCGTCGGGGGAGACAAAGCTGGCCGAACATCCGCCCGCCAGCCGCACCGCCGCGGCTCTTGTCCGGTCGAGCCATTTCTGATCGGGTGCCCAGCCATGCTCCGCCTGTAGCTTCGCGGACGGAAAGCCGTCAAATGTCCACATTCCTTCCTCAGCCGAGACAGACGGGGCAGTCAAAATGGCGGCGGCAAGCGCGGCGGCGGGCAGGACAAAATTGAGCGTAGAAATTTTACGGGTCATGATAGAGAGCCTCTCCTGTTTGAAATTTGCCCAACCTTATCGTCTTGCACGCCTGTGTCCAGCCTGATAGGCGGCGGCGAAACAAGCTGTTGCAGAAAGAGCCTTAGATGAAAGATTCGATCAAAAAAGTCGTCCTCGCTTATTCGGGTGGTCTCGATACCAGTGTGATATTGAAATGGCTGCAAACCGAATATGGTTGCGAGGTCGTGACCTTTACCGCCGATCTGGGGCAGGGGGAGGAGCTGGAACCTGCGCGTGCAAAGGCAAAGATGATGGGCATCCCCGACGATCATATTTTCATCGATGACCTGCGCGAAGAATTTGTCCGTGATTTTGTCTTTCCGATGATGCGGGCCAATGCGCGTTATGAAGGCGATTACCTGCTCGGCACATCGATCGCGCGTCCACTTATATCAAAGCGGTTGATCGAAATTGCGCAAATGACTGGCGCAGATGCGGTGGCGCATGGTGCAACCGGAAAAGGCAATGATCAGGTGCGTTTCGAACTGTCCGCCTATGCGCTCAACCCAGACATTAAAGTGATTGCCCCATGGCGCGAATGGGATTTGACGAGCCGCACCGCGCTTATTGATTTTGCCGAAAAGCATCAGATTGCCGTGCCTAAAGACAAGCGCGGAGAAAGCCCGTTCAGCACCGACGCGAATTTGTTGCACACTTCGTCAGAAGGAAAGGTGCTGGAGGATCCGTGGCAGGAAACCCCCGATTATGTTTATAGCCGCACCGTGAACCCGGAGGACGCGCCCGATGCGCCGGAATATATCGAAATTGACTTTGAACGCGGCGACGGCGTTGCCATCAATGGGGAGGCGATGAGCCCGGCAACTTTGCTCGCCGCGCTCAATGATTATGGCCGCAAACATGGGATTGGCCGGCTCGATCTGGTGGAAAACCGCTTTGTGGGTATGAAGAGCCGGGGGATGTATGAAACACCTGGCGGCGAAATCTATGCGCAGGCGCACCGCGGCATGGAACAGATTACACTGGACCGCGGCGCGGCGCATTTGAAAGATGAACTGATGCCCAAATATGCGGAATTGATCTATAATGGGTTCTGGTTCGCACCGGAACGCGAAATGTTGCAGGCCGCCATCGACCATAGCCAGCAAATGGTAACAGGAACGGTGCGGTTGAAACTGTATAAGGGCCGCGCCGATGTGGTGGGACGCAAATCGCCCCATAGCCTGTATAGCGAGAAGATCGTGACCTTTGAGGATGATGCCGGCGCCTATGACCAAAAGGATGCGGCAGGGTTTATCAAACTCAACGCGCTGCGTTTGCGCCTGTTAAACCGGCAGGGCAGGGGATGATGATTAACGAAGGTCGCTGAATGTCTTTTTACGCCTAGCCATTCCTTAACCATTTTGGGTTAGGGATGCGGAGATGACAGATGCGTCCCATAATCCCGGTAAAAGCACGGATCCGCGTCCGTTGTCGGCTGTTTCACATGGTGTCGGGCTATGCGGTATGGCCGGGCTTCTGCTATGGGTTATGATTGCTCGCAACTTTGGCGCTATTGCGGCAATGCTCGGTTTTCCGGGCTTCCCCGAACGGGCAGACGGGCCATATTCTGCGCTAATCGCGGTGGCCTTTACTGGTCTGCCCATGGTGCTTTGGTCACTATTTGCCGACAAGGTGCACCGCCGCGCATCCACCGGGCTTGATTGGTCACTCGCCCGGCCCGTGGCAAAGGTGTTGGATGATTCCATCATAAAACTGGCCGGATTATGGTTCACTTGGGGGCTGATAGCCGCTGTGTATATGTTGTTTCGTTTTTGGTGGTCGACGCAATATGCAAATTTCCCCTTTTCCATGGATATGTTTGAAGCGGCAATCATTCCGCTCATTCTGTTATCCATTCCCTATGTCATTTGGACCGATCGTTATCTTCTGAACCCGCGCGAAGGGGCATGGCATTTAGGGGCTTGGATAGCGGGGCAGGATGGCTGGCAAGCAGAACAAATTTTCCACCATTTGCGCGGCTGGGCGGTTAAGGGATTTTTTCTTGCCTTTATGATTTCGATTGTGCCCAGCGGGTTTCAGGAAATTGTCAATCTCGATCCGGCGCGGGTGATTACCAATCCCGTTTGGCTGGCGACAGCGCTGATCACCGCAATGTTCCTAGTTGACGTGCAATTTGCCACGGTGGGATATTTTTTGACGATGAAGCCGCTCGACGCGCATATCCGCACCGCCAACCCCTTTATGGCGGGGTGGGTCGCTGCGCTGATCTGCTATCCGCCCTTCATCCTGATGGGATCGGGCGGTCCGCTCGATTATCATGTCGCAACCAGCGATTGGGCCTATTGGCTGTCGGATTATCCCGTTTTGCTTTGGATATGGGGCGGGGCGCTGGTCATACTCACCGCGATTTATGCATGGGCAACGGTGGCTTTTGGCCTGCGTTTTTCGAATCTGACGCACCGGGGTATTTTAACCCATGGACCCTATGCATGGACCAAGCATCCGGCGTATCTGTCGAAGAATATCTATTGGTGGCTTGCGACCTTGCCGTTCCTTGTGACCAGCGGCTCGGTGAGCGACATGGTGCGCAACACTGCCATCATGCTGGCGGTCAGCGGGGTATATTATTGGCGGGCACGGACGGAGGAGCGGCATTTGCTCACCGACCCTGTTTATAAGGAATATGCCGAATGGATGGACCGCAACGCTGCCATCCCGCGGTTTTTCAGCGCTTGAAAAGACTCGCCGGCAACCGTCTCTATGGCAATTTGCCCAAAACGGGCGCGGCGGTAGAGCCAGCCGAATAGCTATTTTAGCGCTTACACCCGCATCGGCATTAAAACATATAGCGCCGCTGATTTGTCATTTTCGCGGATCAATGTGGGGGCGCTGCCATCGGCAAGGTGCAGCTCGACCATATCGCCTTCCAATTCGCCCAATATCTCCATCAAATAGCGGGCGTTAAAGCCAATTTCGAAACTGTCGCTTTTATAGTCACCGGGGACTTCCTCGGTCGCGGTGCCGTTTTCCGGGCTGGTGACTGACAAAGTGATTTTATCATTGTCGAGCGCCATTTTGACAGCGCGGGTTTTTTCGGTGGCAATGGTTGCCACACGGTCCACACCTTGTGAAAAAGCTTTGGGATCGATTTTGAGCAGCTTGTCATTGCCAGTGGGAATGACGCGGCTGTAATCGGGGAATGTTCCGTCGATCAGCTTGCTGGTCAAAATCGCATTGTCAAAGGTGAAACGGATTTTGCTTGGCGATAAATCCACCTGAATTTTTGCATCGCCGCTTTCGTCAAGCAGTTTGCGGATTTCGCCAATGCATTTGCGTGGGATTATGACGTCGGGCATCCCGTCTGCGCCGTCGGGGCGCGGCATGGTGACACGGGCCAGACGGTGACCGTCGGTTGCCGCCGCCTTTAGAACCGGCACGTCGTCTTCTGCGACATGAAGGAAAATGCCGTTCAGATAATAACGGGTTTCCTCCGTTGAAATCGCAAAACGGGTTTTGTCGATAATCTGGATCAGCGATGCAGCGGGCAGTTCGAACGTGGTTGGCAATTCGCCCTCTGCGATGATTGGAAAATCATCACGCGGCAATGTCGAAAGGCTAAAGCGAGCGCGGCCCGCATTCACCGCCATCCGGCTGTCTGCGGCGTGCAATTGTACCTGACTGCCATCGGGGAGTTTGCGGACAATGTCGAACAAAGTGTGGGCAGGAACCGTGCTGGCTCCTGCGGTTTCCACATCGGCGGCAAAGGTTTCGACTATTTGCAGGTCCAGATCGGTCGCGGTTAGCTTTATTTGCCCATTCTCACTGGCTTCGATCAGGACATTCGACAAAATCGGAATGGTGTTGCGCCGTTCGACAACAGACTGAACATGGCTCAGGCTTTTCAGCAAGGTCGCGCGTTCGATCGTGGCTCTCATATTGTTTTTCTTCCCCACAAGGTCATATTTCTACGCCGGGTGGTAACCGGCTTTTTGGTCAATTTCACGCCCTTTTGACGGAAAAGGTCCATTCTTCCTTACTGATAAACTGCACAAGGGCAAGCTGATAGGCTTTGCAAGCGGCAATATCCTGTGGAATAAGCGCAAAATATGACGATTTCGACCAATGGCAAAAGGCTGTTTATCGCCCGGCACGGTGAAACGGTCTATAATCTGGCCGGCAGGATGCAGGGCATGACCGCACACACGCCCTTAACCTGGCAGGGGTGCGAGCAGGCCGCCAAAATGGGTGAGGCGCTGCGCAGCTATGTTACAAGCCCCGACCGGTTACGGCTGGTGGCATCGCCCAGCGGCCGTACTTTGCAGACATTGGCGCTGGTCGCAGCGGGTATTCATGCTGATTGGCATGGGCACAGCACCGATAACCGGTTGCGTGAAATTGATGTTGGCGAATGGGAGGGCTGTTATTATGCCGACCTTTTCCCCAATATTTATGATCTGGTTGATAGCGAACATAAGCTGTTCAAAATTGTCGCACCGGGCGGAGAGGATTACCCGTCGGTCGCTGCGCGGTTGCGCGAATGGGTTGCTGAACAGGATTTTGCGCGGGATATGTTGATCATAAGTCACGGCATGACCGCGCGTGTGCTGCGCGGTTTGCTGCTTGGTTTGCCGGACCTGCCGGGATTTGGTGCCCCGGTCGCGCATAGCCTTTCGCAAGGGAGCATGGTGATGATTTGCGACGGATTAGAACAAATAATCATCAGCGGCGATGGCAGCGGGGAAAAGGCATGAGCAATAGAGGCTGGGTCATTGGTGCGGCTTTAGCGGCATTATTATGCAGCGGCGCTGTTTTGGCTCGCGACAGATTAGGGATATACAATGGCTGGGCTGCATTCAAAGATGCCGAAACGCCGCGTTGTTATGCCATTGCGTCCCCCGAAGAACGGATCAGCGGATCATCGCGGCCCGGCTATCTTTCCATCGGATTTTGGCCAAGCCAGGGCGTGACACACCAGATTTACGTGAACCTGTCACGCGACCGGTCTACCAACAGCGCGGTTACATTAACAGCGGGCGGCAGGCGGTTTCGGCTACGGGGCGCACCGTCGGGTGGCTGGGCCAGCGACCGGCGCATGGACCTTGCCATTGTCGCCGCGATCCGTTCCTCCGCTTCGCTCAGCGTCGAAAGCATCGGCCGCGATGGCCGTTCCATTGTGGATGCTTATAATCTACGCGGTGCACCCAGCGCAATTGATGCCGCTGCTCTGGGATGTGCGGGATGAACGGCGAAAAACGTCACCAACTAGGTCTTGACCCTAGATAAAGAAAGCCCCGCCGATCCGGCAGGGCTTTCTTTGTGAAAGCTAACAATACAGCTTTAGCAGCGGCATTTTTTCGTTGAGGCGGCCGGGCGGCGCAAGCCCTTACCTTTGCGGGCTACAGGGGCGCTATAGACATCCTCGTAAATCACTTCTTCGGTGACTGTGGTTGTGGTGGTTGCTGTGCCGGGGGTTATCGTAACCGTGGTCACATTGGCTGATTGCTGCGGGTAATAATAACCCTGCCAACCATAGGCATAGGGTTGAACAGGATAGGCTGTTTGCGGATAAGGGTAATAAGCGGGCTGCTGCGGATAATATTGTGGACGCACTTGTTGCTGCGGCAGATATTTTTTGCATTTATTGGTGGCTTTTTCAATGCCAGCTCCGGCAATGGCACCAATGCCGCCGCCGATCAACGTTCCGGCAAGACGGTCGCCGCGTCCCGCGATGCGATTGCCCGCTATACCGCCCAATATTGCGCCAATTGCGCCGCCTGTCAGTCCCCGGCCTTTCAGGCATTGTTCATAGCGTTCATAACCGCCGGGAATATCATAGCCGTCATCGGGATAACCCTGGCTGACAGGGGCTGGATAAGGCTGCGATGATGGATAGGGATAAGGCGCACCGGCAGCAGGGGCTGCTCCCGCACCTGTTCTGTATACCGGATCACCAACGGCGGTGCCGCGATAGCTGCCTTCATAGACGCGGCCATCATCGTCGGTATAGGTGCCGTCCCATTGGCCGCGATAGGTGCGGCGTTCCTCGTCAACATAACGTCCGGTCCATGCACCTTCATAGGTGCCAGCTTCGGTGGTGCCGTCCGTACGCGGATCATCGGCATCCTCGCCCCAGCTATACACGCCGTCATCGGCATCAATGGCGGGGCCGTAATCGGCCTGCGGATATCCAGCCTGCGGTGCATAACCGGATGGCTGCGGCGCCCAATTGACATTAGGGACGCTGTCATAAACATAGCCGCGATTGTTCATCAGCACGGCATCATCATAATAGCGCGACCAATAATAGCCATTTGCGGGCGCAGTCAGGCCATAATAGCTGTAATTGGGAACCGAAAAGCCGGGATTGATCCAATAGCTAGGCAAGATGAAACCGCGAAATGGCGCACGGTAAGCCGCATAGCCACCGGGTGCCCGCATACCACCATGCCAGCGCCCATGCACTGGATTGTGACCCATGCGCACGCCGTGGCCGCGCATACCATGTCCCATTCGCGCACCATGCCCCATATTAACGCCATGTCCGCCGCGATTTTTGCCATTGGCGACAAGGTCAACCGTTGAGGACACCCTCGCTTTTGATGATGCCGAAAACGACTCGGCGGCACTGGCGGGCGCTATGGCCAGCATCATGGCGCTGCTCGCAACGCCTGCAAAAATAAGCTTCTTCATGGTTAACGGCTCCCTAATCATTGACCGCTCGCAGCCAAGAACGGCGCAAGTAGTTAAGAAAGCATTAACATTTTTTTATTAGTGAATCCAATTCACTGAACGCAAAACAAGCTTTCACGCCGCGCCTGTCTCAAAATGAGGCAGTTT
>JAAURJ010000034.1 GCA_012032285.1 Sphingomonadales bacterium | reverse complement strand
GGCAAACAGCGCGGTGGCCAGCGGCTGCAGCGCAAGGCTGGTGCGGAATTTCTGCGCCATATCGGCTTCGCTGCCATAATCGAGATTGACCTGAATCGTGCAGGTGCGCAGCATCATGTCCAGCCCCATGCTGCCCACGCGCGGCATATGGTTCAACATGATGGCATAGCGCCCCTTTGGCATGATGGGCAGGTCGCTGCGTTTTTGTCCGGCCAAAGACCAAGACCCAGAAAGGCTTTACCGGTGATTGCGCCTATTTTTTTCACCTGTTCCAGATGCCGTCCGGTTTCGGCGCAAGTTTGGTGCAGGTTTTCCAGCGGCGCCCCTGATAATTCAAGCTGTCCGGCTGGCTCCAGGCTGACGGTGCCATCATCGCCCTTCATCGCAATGACCTTGCCATTTTCCCAAATAGGTTCCCAACCAAATTCGGTGAGCGCCATAAGCAAATCATGTATGCCGCCCTCTTCATCATAAGAAGGGGCGTGATAATCTTTTATGCAATAAACGAATTTTTCATGCTCGGTGCCGATCCGCCAGCGCCCCTTGGGCTTTTCACCCTGCGCCATTGGCTGGATCAATTGGTCACGGCTCTCGATCAGCGGATCGTTGCGATTCGAAACTGTTTTTGTGCTCATGGCGGTTGCTTTAGAAAAGCTAAGTCAGGGGCGCTAGCAAAAACCGGTTTTTGGCATCGGTCACATTCAATTCACCTGGGCATTGAATGTGACGACAAAATTATTCCCCGGCGCCATTTGGCTGTTGATGATCGTTACGGTCGATCCGCTGATCGACGCGCCAACAGGGTCGTTTTCGTCCGCGCCTATGGCATTATCATCCTCTACCGTTGTCGCCGTGCTGCAACTTGCGCCGCTGCGCAGGCTTCCGCCAATATAGGTCAAATTCGGCGGGATGACGTCGCTGGCGTTGATGTTGCGGCAATGCCGGGGCCTGCATTGCCGATGGCGATGCAATAATTGACTACGGCGCCGGGGATGCTTTTGGGATTGCTGTTACTGATACCGTCGGAGATTATGCTGCTTATTTTGGTGATGCTGAGCGTTGCTGGTGCGGGTGTAATGATCAGGTCGCTGCGCTGAAATACGCCAGAATCCTGATTGAATCGGTCGCATATCTCCAGCGTCCATGTGCCCACCGCATTTTGTCCGTTAAAACCGGTAAAGCTGCTGCTTGGTTGGAATTGCCGTTGATAGGGGGCAACCGTCACACTGTCATTTGCATTATGGCCGGTCACAGACGCTGCGGCGCTATCATCCAATAGCACGTTAAAATTATTGGCAGTGGTTCCGGTGCCTGTAAAAAACTGTATTCGCGTGCCCAAAGGAGACGTTAGATACATGAGCAGATCGCCGCGATATGTATGAGAAAGCAGCACACCCAGATTGACATCGGCAACAGTGAAAGCGTTGGTCACATTAAATGTTCGGAGCAGAGGCGTGTTGCAGGGGGTTACGGTTTCACTAATCGTCGCGGTTTGTGTGTTGGTTGTAGTTACAGGGGTTATTTGCGCATCTGCATTGCTGCTAAAGAATAACAGCAATAATGCGAAAAATAACAGCCGGGATCGCGCTATAATCATGACGGCAAGATAGGCGCAGTATGTTAACAATATATCGCTTAACGTTCCGATATGGAGTAGGTTGAAAGCGTGTCTCAATGCCTGACCCTAATTCACCCTTGCATTGAAAACCAAGGCAATAGTTCCATTTGGAGACATAGAGTTGGTTCGGCCGGTCACGGTGATTCCGCTTTGCGACATTCCAATGGGATCGCTTTCGTCTGTACCGCTATTGTTATCATCCTCGACCGTGGCGGCGTTGGCGCAACTGGTTCCGCTGCGCATTGACCCGCTGATAAAGCTTAAATTGCCGGGCACATTATCGGTGGCGACCACATTGGTAGCGGTTCCAGAGCCGCTATTGGTAACCAATATGCAATAACGGACAATCGCATTGGGTATCGCCTTCGGATTGGCGGCGCTGATACTGTCGCTAATGACACTGGATGTCTTGCTCATGGTCAAATTGGTGGTGGGTAGGCACATGGTTATATCATGCAGCGCCATGCTTTGCGTGGATGGGTTGGCCGGTGCGCCGGGACCACTGCCATATCGAATTGTTACACTATCAACAGGGCTGGTAAAGGTAACGGTCAATGTTCCTGTCGCTGCATTGTCCGCTGCACCTGCCGATCCGGTGGCGACATTGCCCGATACGGTATTGCTTGGCCCATTGGTGAGCGTGGGCAGCACAGACGCCCCGTTAAAAGTGCCGGTAACCGTAATCTGATCCTCAAAAGTTGCCGACCGGTCAATATCAAACAGGCTGAACTGCATTCCGGACACAGCGGTCGCAAAGTCATGACAATAGTGGCAAAATCCGCTATTGTGTTATTGTCCATGCGAATGAAAAGCCCCAATTCCGCAGGCGTAAGCCCGCCAGAGGCCGCGTTGCTTAACTGCGGTGTTCCGGCTTGCAATGGATCGGTTGATGTGATGGCAAAGCTATAGGTGCCCAAACCCGAAAGTGTAAAGCTGTTGGTCAACGTACCGTCGGCCCAAGCCGGGGTTGCAATGTCCCAATCATGTTTGAGTTTTGTAGAACAAGATAGGGTGGGGGAACCGGGCACTGCCTGCGCAAAGCTTTGGGCAGGCATCATCATGGCTGTAACCAGCAAAGGCGCGATACGCAGCAATATGTTCAACACGCACCGATACATGGCCTTTTTCCTGCTATCCAATATGGATCAAATTGCTTTACTTCTGGTAAATTTTTCTTTGAATGCAATAGATGCAAATCTACGATGCGCATTTCAATTTACAATTGTATTGAACACCAACGCCATATTGGTCGCAGGTGCCAAGGATGGCGCAATGCCGGTTAAGGTCGTCCCGCTGATCGACATACCGATCGCATCTGTATCATCCGCGCCTGTATTATTTTCATCCTCCACCGTTGTGGCTGACGCACAGTTGGCGCCGGATCGCATGGATCCTGTGACATAGGTTAGATTGGATGGAATATTGTCGCTGGCAGTGACATTGGTTGCAGTTGCCGTGCCGGCATTACTGACAAGGATACAATATTGCACGACAGCGCCGGGTATCGCTTTCGGATTGCTGGCGCTTACACCATCGCTAACCACATTGGAAATTTTGGTAACGCTCAAATTGGCGAAAGGACGACAAAAGGTAAAGTCATGGATCGAGATAGCCTGTCCGTCAGGGTCGGCAGGCGCGGTCGTATGGTTGCCATAGACAAGGGTGATGGTGTCTACAGGGGTGGAAAAGGTAACGGTGACATTGCCGTCATTGGTGGTTCCCCCGGCACCGCCGTCACCGATCGCCGCATTGCCGGAGATATAGTTGACCGCGCCGTTGGTTAAGGTGGCATTGGACGGCAAGCCGCCATTATAACTTCCGGTCACGGTCAATTTATCGGCGAAATCATTAACCGCAAAATCGACATCGAAAACGGTGAACTGGACACCTGAAACAGCGTTGGGCAGGGTGATAACGGTGGTCGTAACTTCATTGATATTGCTATATTGTATCGACTGGAAAAGCGACAATCCCGCGCTGCCCAAACCGCCTGTATTATCTGTGGTCAGCGCCAGCGGCGCATCAAATACACCCTGTGTGGTGATATTAAAATTGACCGTGCCAAGTTGCGGGACATTGGCGCTGCCGGTGCTGCTTCCCGGTGTCCAGCTATGGTTATTCCAATCAAGAACCGTTGTGCCAGGCGAACCGGCGCTGGTGCAAATGCTGTTTATATTCGGCGCAATGCCGGGCAGGCGTCCGCCAACGGTGAACGTGTTGCTGGCATAATCATCTTCGCTTGTAACGCCATTTGCCGGGGTGGAATCAGGATCGCTGGTTGCAGATGTCCATACTTCTGCAATATTGGTGATGCTGGTCCCTGATACGGCCGTTATATTGACATTCAGGTTTATCGAAACGGTTTGCCCGGGCGCGATGCTGCTGCCGATCGTCCAAATGCCTGTGCCGCTATTATAAGTCCCGGTGCCAGAGGCACTGACGAAACTAACCCCCGATGGAAGGATGTCACGCACGCTAACGCCTGTTGCATTCAACTGTGACCCAGAGGAATTGGTAACCGACAGAGTATAAACCGCGCTGCTGGGCGAAGCGGAAGCCACGGTTTTGATAAGCGACAAGTCAGCGCTGGGCGGCGGCGTGGTTAGGAACAGATCGGCTTGGTAAAATGTGCCGCTATCGCCATTGGCAGCATCGCACATCCAAAGCTGCCATATACCAAAGGAATCTTGGCCCACATAAGTGCTATTTAAACTATTCGCAGGTTGAAATGTGCGCTGATAGGTGGGCACGATGGTGGTCGGCGTTGCCGTGTCATTCGCCGTATGCGTGCCGATTGCGGCTGCAGCGCTATCACTGAACAAAATATTGAAATTATCGGCATTTCCGCCTGTGCCAGCAAAAATCTGACGGAAGATACCGGACGGCGAACGCAGCCACATACGCATATCGCTGCGATATGTGTGCGCCATCAATACGCCTATTTTACATCTTGCACTGAAAAGCTGCTGGTCACATTGAAGTCACGCACAAAAAAATTGCCTGTGGTGCAGGGCGTATCAGTGCTGTTTATGCCGTTGGTTGTGCTGTCGGTTGTGTTGGTAACTTGCAATACCGATTGCGCGTGGGCTGCTTGGGGCATTAAGCATAAAAAAAGGAACGCAAAAACAGCGTTGTAAAGCCAATGCCCCCAAATAGACCGGCGCGGAAGATCTTTGCATAATATCAAAACGCACATCCAATACGGATATGCTTATGATCCATAATGGTTTATTAAATATAAACAGGCGCGCATTTGCGATGTTTTTGAAGGTAAAATCTCGTCAAAAAGGACCAAAGGTTAACGCCAGTCGCTGCCCCCTGCCTGCGCCATCCAAACCGAAATTGCGCATATGGCGGCGGTTTCGGCACGCAGGATACGCGGCCCCAAAGAAATCGCGCGGGCATTGGGATGGGCGCGGATCATGGCATTTTCTTCATCGGTAAAGCCGCCCTCCGGCCCAATCAATATAGCGGCAGGCCCGGCATTGCCATGGATTGCCGCAGCAAAATTGTCACCGCCGCGTTCATCGCAGAAAAACAATGTGCGCGACACCGGCCATGATGCGAGTAAGGCGGGTAGCTTTATCAAAGGTGCAATTTCGGGCAGCGCGGTGCGCTCGCACTGCTCCGCCGCCTCAATCATCTGGCTGCGGAGCCGGTCATCCTTTGCCTTGTCCACCACGCAGCGGCTGGTCAATATCGGCAGGAATTTGGCGATGCCAAGTTCGCAGGATTTTTCAGCAATCAAGTCAAGCCGGTCTTTCTTTACCAATGCCTGCACCAACCACAAATCAGGAACGCTTTCGCGGTCCTTAAGCTTTTCTTCGATCTGCACCGTCAATTTGCGCTTTGCTGCCGAAGTTATGCAGGCCAGATATTCGCCGCTTTGATCGTCGAAAAGCCGGACGACATCGCCGCACACCAGCCGCATAACATTGCCTAGATAATGGGCGGCGTTGCCGTCAATTTCCACCATCTGACCGGTGGATAATGCATGATCCACGAATAGGCGCGGGGTTGATTTGGGCGGCCAAGCGGGGGTTGCGGGCATAGTATATCCTTTTGGCTTTTCGTCATAACCGAAATTCCCGCTTCGACAAGAGCGACCCTTCGGCTATGCCCGCAATCAATGATTCAAGATGAGGCAACACCAGATAGCGAATATCGCGGGCTGATGGCGTTAATGCCGCCGCGCATAAGGGGTTTTGCCCTGCTCGCCCGTTTTGACAGGCCCATAGGCTGGTGGTTATTATTCTGGCCTTGCTCTTTTGGCCTGTTACTGGCTGGCGGTTTCGCAGCACATTGGGACTTGCTGCTCTGGTTCCTGCTGGGATCGATTGCAATGCGCGGCGCAGGATGCGTTTATAATGATATTGTCGACCGCGATCTGGATGCGAAAGTCGCCCGGACAGCCTCGCGCCCCTTGCCCAGCGGTATGGTAAGCCTAAGGGCGGCCTGGATATGGCTGTTCTTGCTTTGCCTGATTGGCCTTGTCGTCCTGTTGCAACTAAGGTGGGAGGCGCAGCTTTTGGCGCTGGGCAGCCTTGCCCTTGTCGCCGCCTATCCTTTTATGAAACGGATTACATGGTGGCCGCAGGCCTGGCTCGGAATGGTTTTTAGCTGGGGGGCGCCGGTTGGCTGGATCAGCATAGCCGGCGGTTTTGATGCGGCGATGCTATGGCTTTATACAGGCTGTATCTTTTGGGTGGTCGGCTATGATACCATCTATGCGATGCAGGATAGGGAGGATGATGCGCTGGTCGGCATAAGGTCGAGTGCGCTGCGCCTTGGCGGCCATTTGCGCGGCGGGGTGGCGCTATTTTACCTGCTCGCACTGGCGGCTTGGGCGATGGCATTATGGTCGGTGCGGTCGCAGGCTTTGGTATTGCTGGCCCTTGTTCCTGCCGCGTTGCATCTTATTTGGCAGGTGGTCACTCTGAAACAGGATGGAACGGATGCGATTGATAAATTCCGGTCCAATCGTTTTGCGGGCTTGCTTATGGCGCTGGCCTGCCTAACAGTGGGCAGCTCGGCATAAGGAGAGATATTTTGCAAAAAAAGCAGCTTGGCAAAAGCGCGGTCCATGTATCCGATATTTGCATGGGCACGATGACATTCGGGTCGCAAACAGAGGAGAAGGAGGCATTCCGCATACTCGACCGCTGTTTGGAGGTGGGGATCAACTTTTTTGATACAGCAGAGGGCTATCCGGTCCCGCCCCATGTCAAATGGGTGGGCCGGACCGAGGAAATTGTCGGACGCTGGATGAAAACGCAAAACCGCGATGCCATTATCATGGCGACCAAAGTTTCGGGGCCAAGCCATCACTGGTTCGTATCCCCCTGCCGCGGGGGCATGACCGCGCTCGACCGGCATAATATTGTGACCGCGATAGAGGCCAGCCTGCGCCGCTTGCAAACCGATTATATCGACCTGTATCAAACCCATTGGCCCGATCATCTTATCGGATATGATGAAACAATGGAGGTGCTGGATGAACTGGTGCGAGCGGGCAAGGTGCGCGTGCTTGGTTGTTCCAATGAAACCAGCTATGGTTTGATGAAAAGCCTTGCGACGGCGGAAAAACTGGGCACGGCGCGCTATCACACGATCCAGAATAATTATTCGATCAACAACCGCCGTTTTGAAGACGAGCTGAAACAGATATGCCGGTTGGAAGGGGTATCGCTATTGCCTTATTCGCCGCTGGCAGGCGGGGTGTTGTCGGGCAAATATCAGGACGGCGCCCGCCCCGAAGGCGCACGGTTCAGCAAATATATGGGCATGGAAGGACGGCAGGCCGCCATGGTGCAACGCTTTGCAGGGGAAAGGGCGCTGGCCTCTACGGCTATGATTTTGGATATTGCAAAGGACGCCGGAATGTCGCCCGTAACGCTGGCCACCGCATGGTCCAAACAGCATGATTTTGTCGCCTCTACCATTGTCGGGGTCAGCACCGAAAGCCAGTTGGATGAAATTTTTGCGGCGATAGATTTAACCCTGTCTGATGATGTGATGAGCGCGGTCCATAATGTGACCAAAGAGATTTTATACCCGATGGGCTAATGCGCCTATCGTCCCAAAATATGGAGAGAGAAATGACCCAATTCCCCGATGCCAAACAATTATTCACCACCGTGACCGAGGACGGAAAACTGGTCCTGTCGGTTGAACCCTATGCCGTGCCGGAACCTGGAGAGCATGATATTGTGGTGGCAATGGAGGCGGTTCCGATCAATCCGTCTGATTTGGGCCTGTTGACGGCGCCTGCCAATATGGCGAGCGTTCGGCATGAGGTGATAGATGGTCATCCGGCGCTGGTTGCCGATGTTGATCCTGCGATGCTGCGGATATTTGCCGGGCGCAAGGGCAAGAAAATGCCAGCAGGTAATGAAGGAGCAGGCACGGTTGTCGCAGCGGGAAGTGACGCATCGGCGCAGGCCCTGCTGGGAAAGAAAGTCAGTATTGTCGGCGGCGAAATGTATCGCACCCACCGGGTGATGAAAGCCATGATGGCGGTGCCGCTGCCCGATGGGGCAGAAGCGAAAGAGGGCGCGTCGCTGTTCGTCAATCCGATGACTGCACAAGGCTTTGTCAACACCATGCGCGCCGAAGGGCATAGCGCAATGGTGCATACAGCGGCGGCATCCAATTTGGGGCAAATGCTCGCCAAATTATGCCTGAAAGAAGGGATTGATTTGGTTGCCATTGTGCGCAGCGAAGAACAGGCGGCGATTTTGCGCGGCATTGGCCTGACCCATGTGGTCGACAGCAGCAAGGATGGCTTTTTCCCGGCGCTGGTGGATGCGCTTGCCGAAACCGGCGCGACATTGGGTTTTGATGCGATAGGCGGCGGCAAAATGGCCAATTATATCCTGACCGCGATGGAGCAGGCGGCGGCAAAACGCGGCGCGGAATTCAGCGTCTATGGCTCCACCGTCAACAAACAGGTTTATATCTATGGCCGGCTTGATACCGGAGAGACGATTTTGACCAGCGGTTACGGCCTCTATTGGGGCCTTGGCGGTTGGCTGCTCACCCCGCATCTGGAAAAAGTTGGGATGCAGCGAATGATGGAAATGAGGGCGTTGAGTGTTGAGGAACGCAATGGCATTTTCGCCAGCGACTATACCCGCCAAATTTCCCTTACCGACATGACCGATCCGGATATTGCCCGCGCCTTTGAAAAGAAAGCGACCGGTGAGAAGTTTCTGGTGAACCCGTCTTTGGGGTGATGCCTGTCAACCGTCATCGCCGGACATGATGACCCGGGCGGTCTCACGGCCGCTCCGGTCCTTTGCCTCAAACGCTGCCAACTCTTCGGCTTCATCGGCGTCATTATAGCTCCATGCCATGTTCATTTGGTAATATAGCACCAAAAAATGGATGAAAGCCGGGATGATATAAGCAATGAAAATTGAGCTGGCGGTTAATGCTGCTATGCCCATACCTAACATATAATAGGCAAAAAATCCGGCTATCCCGGCGCAGAAAAACCAGCTGGCCAGCGCGGTCAGCGCGGCGCGGGCAAAGGCCGAAACTCCCGAAAAGCAATGCCTTTCAGAAAAAAGCCAACAAGGAAATTCATTACAAAACCAAAGGCCAAGCTATATAACCAACTCATATATCCCCCCAATATTCAGCTATTCCGCAGCCAATAACTCCTCTGCGCCGCCAAGGTCGACGCTGACCAGACGGCTGACGCCCTGTTCGACCATGGTGACCCCAAATAACCGGTGCATACGGCTCATCGTCACGGCATTATGGGTGACGATCAAATAGCGTGTGTCGGTTTCCTTTTGCATGACATCGAGCAGGTTGCAAAAACGTTCGATATTGGCATCATCGAGCGGCGCATCGACCTCGTCCAAAACACAAATCGGCGCTGGATTGGTCAGGAAAAGGCCAAAAATAAGCGCCACCGCTGTCAACGCCTGTTCCCCGCCCGACAAGAGCGTGAGCGAAGCCAGCTTCTTGCCCGGCGGCTGCGCCATGATCTCCAGGCCGGCCTGCAGGGGATCGTCGCTGTCGATCAGCTCCAAATGCGCCTGTCCGCCGCCAAATAATGTCGTGAACAGACGGCGGAAATGCCGGTCCACCGCTTCGAATGCGCTCAGCAGTCTTTGACGTCCTTCTCGGTTCAAACTGCCGATCGAACCACGCAGGCGGTTGATGGCTTCGGTCAACTCCTCCGTTTCGGCCAGCCCCTTTGCCTGCTCTTCCTCTAATCCCGCCAGCTCGTCCGACGCGATCAGGTTGACAGGGCCAATCCGTTCGCGGTCCGCTTGTACCTTATCAAGCCGTGCTGATTCCGATGAAGCCTCCCCCAATTCCGTTTCATCAAAGCTCATTTTTGGGGCAGGACAGGCGGCGGACATTCAAAACGTTCTCCCGATACGCGGCCCATTTCGACGCGGCGTAGCTCTTGGTTCTCCGCCCGTGCCTGCGCTCCGGCCCGTGCCTCCCGCGCGGAGGACAGGATTTCGGCGGCATCGGCAAGCTGGCTTTCCAAGGTTTTCAACGCGGCCTCGCTTTGCTGCTCGGCGGCCTGCAACGCGGCCAGCTTTTCCGCGATTGATGCTTTGACCTCCTCCGCCTTGGCCATTTCCGCCGATAGCGCACCGGGCCGCCCATCCATCGACAATAGCTCGGCGGCAATATCGGCCTTACGCTTGTGCATTTCCGCTATACGCCGCTCGGCCTCGCCGGATCGTTCTTGCCAACTGCGGATTTCGGCCTGTGCGACGGCGCGGCGCTGTTTCATCTGCGCCAGTTCCTGATCCAGTGCCGATAGCCCCGCCTGCGATTGAACCAGCATTTGCCGGACAATATTGCCCTCATCCTGCATTTTTGCGACCTGCGCCGCGTTCTGCCCGGAATCAGGCAGGGCAGAACAGGCCGTATCGGCGGCGGCTAGGTCCGATTTTGCCGCCTCCACCTCTTCTGCGGCGGCGGCCATGCGCTCGGTTAACGCGGCCTCGGCTTGACGCATTCGGATCAACGCATCTTCGGCTTTATCGGCATCGCGCAATGCCTGCCGCAGGTTATTTTCATTCTCCTGCCGTGCCGATTGCAGCATAAGCTGGTTTTCCTGCGCCTGATTTATAGCGGTAAGCGCGGAGTCAAAGCTTTGTTGTGTTCGGGCTACCGCATCTTCATAGTTTGGCAGGTCATCCGATAATTGGCGAAGCCGGTTGGTGCGGATCAACTGCTCGGCCGATGCCGCGCCGTCATCTTCGGCAATAAATCCGTCCCAGCGGCGCATTTGTCCTGATAGGGTTACCAAACGCTCACCGGCTTGTAACCGCTGGCCATCATCGCGTTCCACAACATGGATCATCGACAACCGCAGACGAAGCTCTTGCGGCGCATCGACATAGTCGGCCAAATTGGGGGAAGGTGCATCCTCAATGGCGCCGCCGCCGCTCCATCGCCGTCCCGCTGTGCCGCCGATTGCGGCATGGACATCATCGCCAAGAGCAGCGGCAAAGGCGCGTTCATATCCCGGTTTCACCTTGATCCGGTCAATGGCTTTGTCGCCTCCATCGCGGCGGATGGCCCGTTCCAGTGCGGATTTTTCTGATTGCAGCGCGGCAAGCTGTGCCTTTGCCGATGAAAGCGCCGCTTGGCTTTGTTCGCGTTCATCCTCCAAAGAGCGCCTCGTACCTTCGGCTTTGGTAAGACGGCCGTGAATTTGCTCACTCTGTTTTTGCAGGTCCGTGACAAGCGCGGCGGTATCCGCCTGTTTTTGCATCAGCACCGCTTCATTGCCGATTGCGGCCAATTCACCCGACAGCCGTGCCTGATCGCTCTCTGTGCGGTCAACACGGGCGCGGGCTGTGTTCAAAGCGGCTTCGGCAACACGACGATCAGCCTCTGCTTTTGCCTGCTCGGCCATGGCCTTGGCAAGTGCAACTTCGCTTTCGCGCGCTTGTCTTTCGGCTTTATCTGCCGCGCGGATCAGGGCGGGGCGGGCTTCTTCACAATCCTTGATACCTCCGGCCAGCTTCGCCGATTCCGCCTGCAATTTTTGTAAGGCATTGGCGGCATCATGGGTCAGCTTATCCTCCTGCGCCGCATCATCCTCTATACGCTGCGCCTGGGCGGTCAAATCGGCTTGACGCAGGGTAACCTGATCGCGTTCTGATGACAGGCGGATCAGCTTGCCGGCAATATCGCTCGCCGAATCGCGGGTGGCCATGGCGGCGGCGCGGTCGTTGGCGAGGCGTTTGACCGCCTCTTGCTGTTTTTCCGACAGCGCATTTTGGACCGCAGCGGCTTCGCTCACTTTTTCGGAAGCCGTCTCCGCTTCGGCCCGCGCGGCATCCGCCGCCCATTTTGCCTCTTTCCACCGGACGAAGATAAGCCGCGCCTCGGCCTGAGCGATTTCCCCGGTCAGCTTGCTATATCGTTCGGCCTGCTTTGCCTGACGGCGCAATTGTCCGGCCCGCGCGTCTATATCGGCCAATATATTGCCAAGCCGTTCGAGATTATTTTCAGCAGCGCGCAATTTCTGCTCGGCATCCTTGCGCCGGACATGAAGCCCCGAAATGCCGGCGGCTTCCTCCAGCATCTGCCGTCTCTCTTGCGGCTTGGCGGCGATGATGGCGCCGATGCGTCCCTGACTGACCAGCGCGGGACTATGTGCGCCGGTGGCGGCATCGGCGAAGATCAGCGCGACATCCTTTGCCCGCACATCGCGGCCATTGGCGCGGTAGGCGCTTCCGGCACCGCGCTCAATACGCCGGGTAACCTCTAATTCAGGATCATCATCATTGGAGGCAAAACCCGCCATCTGCTCGCTGGCATCGCGGTCGGCGCGGATGGTAACCTCTGCGAAATCGCGCGGGGGACGCAATGCGGTGCCAGCAAAGATCACATCCTCCATACCGCCGCCGCGCATGGATTTTGCGCTGTTTTCCCCCATTACCCATCGGATCGCCTCCAACAGGTTGGATTTGCCGCATCCATTGGGACCGACAATGCCGGTCAGACCGCTTTCAATTTTCAGCTCAGCCGGTTCGACAAAGCTTTTAAAGCCAGCCAGTTTGAGCGATTTTATCCGCAAGCTATTCTCCCCTTGCGGCCAATATCAAACGCGCGGGCCAGGCCCTGCATGGATTAACGGGCGCCTGCGTTTTTAAGCGCCGCTTTCACTCCGTCCCAATTGCCAACTTTCAAATCGGCACCGTTCAGGAAAAATGTTGGCGTACCGCTGATCTTGGCCTCTTTTTGTGCGGTTTCGCTTTCCTTGACCAATGCTTCAAAGGTTTTTTGGTCGGCAAGACACTGGTTCGATGCATCTTCGCTGACGCCTAGCGGCTTTACGAAATTGACCAAATCCATTTTTGCGGCCAGGAATTTGATCAACGCATTTGGCTGTAATGTTCCGGCTTTTTCGCGGTCGGCTTCGCTCAATGTCTGCATTTTACCCAGCCATTCCTGCTGACGGGTATACATTTGATCGGTGATCCCGAAAAAGGCTTCCGGGCCATTGCATTTGGCGAGCAAGAAGCCTGGGACATCCTGTATCCCGTGGACGAGGAACGGGCGGAATTCCATGGCGACCGCGCCCGAAGCAATCATTTCTTCCAATTCAGCCTTTGATTGGACATGAAATTGTGCACATCCGGGGCAGGTGATGGCGCCATATTCCACCAGTTGCAGTTTTGCATCCGGGTTCCCCATTTTATAACCGCCCTGTTCGGTCTTGCTAACTATTTCGGTCCAGTTTTTGCCATCCGGCGCAGCAACCTTCGCAATCGGCTCACCGGAAACCGGCGCTGCTGCCTGTTCACCGCCGCACCCCGATAGCGATAGCGTGAGTGCCGAAAATGCCATTAGTGCAAATTTACCAGTCATGTCATAGTCCTTTTGATTCAGGTGTCGGGACCGCCAATAGCGGTTTTAATGTTTGATAATTATGGGCGCCTGATAATTTTTCATTGATCAGGAAACTGGGTGTGCCCATGATATTATATTTGGGCTGCGCCGCATCGGTCACGGCGAAGAGGTTCGCAACCACATTCTTGTCAGCAAGACAGGCTTTTGCACTTGCGTCGTCAAGCGCGATTTGCTGCACCAGATTGCCATATTCCATTTCACTATAAGCCGCGACCATGAATCCGGTCCAATCCTGCGCCTGTAATCGGGCGATGGTTGCTTCTGATAATAAATTGGCGCGGCTGGTGAATGATTGGCTGTTGAGCATGAGGAAATGGTGATTGGCAAAAAACCTATCCTTGCCGCCGCAGCGCGCAAGCGAGGCCATGATCAGGTCAATCGGGTCGCGCACTAGGCTGCGTATTTCAAAATTCACCTTGCCGCCTGCAACCTGTTCTTCTTTCAATATCTGCGCCTCTTCAACCTCAAAGTTGACGCAGTGACTGCAGGTATAGCTTGCATATTCGACCAATTTGACCGGCGCATCGGGGTTGCCGATGGTGAAGCTGCCCAGCGGGGTTTCGGCATATTGCCCAAGCCAGTTCGCAGGCGCAGGCGTATCAGTAGTGACAGCGGCTGCACTGGCTGGTTCAAAAGCGCTGGCAGGAGCAGCGATTACCGGGATTGCAGCAGAATATATCGCTGCTATTTTCAGGATGTTTAATAGTTTCATGTGTAACGACCCGTTTCTTTTTCCCTCGACCATCTGCATTCACTTATCGCTTTTGGCAAGAGGCGCATTTTGGATAAGGCTTTTTGCCAGCGATTCAAGCACCGCCGCCAGTTCCGGGTCGGCAATATCGCGCAGACTGTCCCCCAATTCCATGGGCAGCGGCTTTAAGGACGGAGTTATGGATGGTTTATGAACGGGGTCTGGCCGCGATACCCGTCCCTGCCGCATTTTGATCCTTGCCACCGCAGTATAACCGAAAAAACGGTTTACCCGCTCAATAATCTCTGGAAAAACGTGCTGCATCATCGGGGCGTGTGCGCCCTCTACGATTAGCTCCAGCGTGCCTTCGGATTTCTTCCCGATCGGGAAACGGATGGATTGCGGTTCTGAAACAGCGGCATAGCGAGCGCCCACAATTTCATTCCAACGGCTGACCACGCTACTTTGTACAAATCCAAAACGGCGAAATGCGGCGCGACCGATTTCGGGCATTAAATCGGATACAGCCCGTGCCTCCCCGCCGCGCGGGCGGCGATAGGGCATTGCCTTTACCTTGGCAGCGGTTTTGGCCTTAGGGCTTTTTGATGGCTTGCTTTCATCCATGCCTTATTCCATGCCATTTTCCATGAACAGCGTCCAATATTCTGACAAAAAATCTGGGGATATATCCGCGGCCCTGTTGGCGCATTATGATGTTCATGCCCGGATTTTGCCTTGGCGAGCGGCACCGGGCAGCGATACACCCAATCCCTATCATGTGTGGCTATCCGAAATCATGCTGCAGCAAACAACGGTGGCGGCGGTAAAGGGCTATTTTGAAAAATTCACATCCCTGTGGCCTGGTTTTGCCGAATTGGCTGCGGCAGATGAGGCCGATGTCTTGGCGGCATGGGCGGGGCTTGGCTATTATGCACGGGCGCGTAATCTGCACAAATGCGCCCATGAAGTGCTAAGCCGCCATGACGGACAATTGCCGCAGGATGAGGCTAAACTGCTAAAGCTGCCGGGTATCGGAGCCTATACGGCGGCGGCGATTGCGGCCATTGCCTTTCATCGCCGTGCGGTGGTGGTTGATGCCAATATTGAACGGGTGGTATCGCGGCTCTTTATGATAGGACAGCCGCTGCCTGCGGCAAAACCGGCCATACGCAGCGCTATGGACCGGATTACGCCGGAAATACGCAGCGGCGATTTTGCACAGGCGATGATGGATCTGGGCGCAGGCGTGTGTAGCGTAAAATCGCCGCTGTGTAATATATGCCCGCTTGCGCCGCATTGTGCCGCATATCAGGCGGGGCAGGCGGAACAATTCCCGGTCAAACCGCCCAAAAAAGCAAAGCTGCTGCGCCGCGGTATCGCCTATTGGGCGCACCGCGACGGCCATGTCCTGCTCGTGCGGCGCGATGCCAAAGGGATGCTGGCGGGTATGCGCGCCCTTCCCGATGATCGCTGGACAGCAAGACAGGATGGCGATGGCGAGCCGCCTTTTGCAGCCCATTGGACATTGTCGAACAAAATTGTTCAGCATAGCTTCACCCATTTTACGCTTCAGATGCGCATTGCCGTAGCGGAAGGCCCGCGAGAGGCAGAATATGGCGAATATTGGCCAATGAATTCGCTCGACAAAGCGGGTTTACCAACCCTATTCTCCAAAGCAGTAAGCGCCATATTGGCGGAGAGGGTTTAGTCATCGGGCAAGCTATTGCGCCTGACAAAAGAGGGTAGAGACGAAATGCAATATCACAATATCGAAGCTGCAAATCTGGGACGGCGCGGATTTTGGGGCTTGCGGGGCTTGGAATCGCCGCCGCCGCTTTTCCTGCCCCTCTTTGGGCAATGGCGGAGGAAAGCTATCCCACGGTGCGGGCCAAAATCGCCGAATTTGTGGGGCAAAAAAAGTCGCCAATGCTTTGGCCGCAATTGGCCGGGGCAGCGCAGCACCAGAGGTAATCGCTGTGGGCACATTGGCGCTGGGCGATAAAGGCGATGACAAAGTTGTTGATATCGACACCATTTACCGCATCTATTCGATGACCAAGCCAGTGACCGGCATGGCCGCGATGATCCTGATCGGCGAAGGCAAGATGCAGCTTGATCAGCCAATCGCTGACTTTCTGCCTGAATTTAAGGAAATGACTGTGCTGGTCGATCCGGCCAAGAGCCTAGATGCGGTGCCCGCAAAAAATGCAATCACGGTTCGCCATTTGCTGACCCATACGGCCGGGCTTGGCTATACGATCATAACCAAAGGCCCGTTATTGCAAGCTTATCTGGAAAATGGTCTTGCCCCCGGCGCGGTCACCAAAATGGATATACCCGGCGTTCCAAAACCCGCGCCCACACCCGATTTCAAAACATTTTCGGAACGGCTGGCGAAACTGCCCTTGATTGCGGAGCCGGGCACAAAATGGAGCTATTCGCTTGGCCTTGACCTGCTGGGCCGGGTGATTGAGGTGGTGAGCGGCATGGAATTTGGTGCATTCCTGCAAAGCCGGATTTTCGATCCACTGAAAATGAACAGCACCTATTTCCAAGTTCCCAAATCGGAAATACACCGTTTTACAACCAATTACGGCATTTTGTTCGGCACGTCTATCCCGATCGACCCCGCAGGCGATAGTGTCTATCTGGATAAGCCGATATTTCCGTCGGGCGGTGGCGGGCTTGCCTCAACCGCCCGCGATTATGACCGTTTCCTGCATATGTTAATGAATTTCGGAGAGTTGGACGGGCAGCGGATCATGGCACCGGTAACGGCGAAGCTTGGTATGTCGAACCTGCTTCCCGCTGGTGTCGATGTATCCGGAACCTGGGTTGATAAAGCGGGATATGGTGCCGGCGGACGGTCTGGTTTGGGGCAACAGGCCGGCTCCTTTGGCTGGGGCGGAGCGGCGGGCACCAATGCCTTTGTTCATACCAGGCTGAAACTAAGGGCAACGGGAATGACGCAATATATGCCGTCCGATCTGCTTCCCTTTCAGCGGCAATTCCCCGAATGGGTCATGGCCGATATTATGGCGCAAATAGGTGCATAAGAAAGGGTAATGAACCCCGGATTCACAGGATCACCGCTTGACAGGGCGGACCGGCTGCGCAGCGATGAGCAAGCCTATGCCGCAATATTATCTGACTGGCGTGCGCGGATATTGACGCTCGATGGGCTGGATCCTGTGGTCAGCGCCGATGGCGGTCTTGCGTGGACCAGCATCGCGGACATAGATGTTAAGGTCGAATTGATCCTGCTGGGCCTCGCCAATGAAAAGCCGCATTTTGTCCCGTTGATAGAGGCAGAGGGCGATATGTTCCGCTCGCCTGCAATCTGGCGCGCGCTATCCATGCTTCCTGCCGAGGATGCGGCGATTTACGGAACAGCCCGCAGCTTGATTGATTGGCATAATAGCCATAAATATTGCGGCAAATGCGGCGGGTCTACAAAGCTGTTTCGTGCCGGATGGGGCCGCAAATGCACGGCGTGCGGCAAGGAACATTTTCCGCGCACCGATCCGGTTGTGATCATGCTTGCCGAATATGAAGGCCGGGCGCTGGTTGGGCGGCAATCCCGTTTTCCGCCGGGTAATTATTCCGCGCTGGCGGGGTTTTTGGAACCGGGCGAAAGCATGGAGGAGGCTGTCCGCCGCGAAATAGAGGAGGAAGCAGGTGTGCGCTGCGGGGCTGTGCGCTATATCACCAGCCAGCCATGGCCCTTTGGCGGCTCGCAATTGATGATGGCCTGTATTGCCGATGCAAAAGGCGATACCATCATATTGGACACGCAGGAGTTGGAGGATGCCATGTGGGTAACAAAAGCACAGGCGCGGGACGCTCTGGCGGGGCGTGATGACCGTATATTCAATGCGCCGCCGCGCTTTGCCATCGCACATAGCTTGTTGAAATATTGGGCGGAGCAGGATTGAACCATGACCTCTCTTCGCATTGACATTGTTTCCGACGTCGTCTGCCCATGGTGCATTATCGGTTATAAACAGGTTCAGGCCGCCTTGGCGCAGCGCGGGCAAGATCTGGCGGTTGAAACCTGGTGGCACCCGTTTGAATTGAACCCCGATATGCCGGACGAAGGCGAAGATGTCGCGGAGCATATCGCCC
This sequence comes from Sphingomonadales bacterium, assembly GCA_012032285.1. Lineage (GTDB taxonomy): Bacteria > Pseudomonadota > Alphaproteobacteria > Sphingomonadales > Sphingomonadaceae > Sphingorhabdus_B. The sequence continues at coordinate 11,489 of JAAURJ010000034.1, read as the reverse complement.
GCAAATATGGCAGCACGCCGGAACAGGGCAAGGCCAATAGGCAACGCCTGCAAGAGATTGGAGAGAGTGTTGGTTTTCCATTCCTGTATGGCGAAGGCAGGCGGATTTACAATACATTCAAAGCTCATAAGCTGCTTTCCATTGTTGCAAATGAACGGGGTTGGAAGGCGCAGACGGCGTTAAAACTGGCGCTATTCAAAGCCTATTTTCAGGATGGCCAGGATGTGAGCGATGACAATATTCTGCTTGATATCGCACAAGGGCAAGGCATGGACCGCGCGGCAGCGGCGGCATGGATGGCGGATGATGCGCTGGCGCAAGCGGTGCGTATGGAGCAGCGGCAATGGCTGGATCAGAATATCACCGGCGTGCCCGCGATCATATTTGATCAGAAATTCATGGTGCCCGGCGCACAAAGCGCCGACACATTCGCCAATGTCATTGGCAAGGTGCTGGCGAGGCGCGGTGCGGATTAACTGTTAAAACTGAACAGCAATGCCGCGATATTATTGATGATATGAAGCAGGATGCAGGTGCGCAGCGACCCTGTTATATGGTAGAGATAGCCAAAGGCCGCGCCCAGAACAAAAATCGGCGGGAAGATATAAAATTCCAGCGTTGGCGAGAACCAGTTTACATGGGCGAGCGAGAAAATAGCGGCGGAAACCGCGATTGCGGCGTAAACCGGCATCCGATGTTTCAGCGCATTTTGCAGCAAGCCGCGAAACAGAAACTCTTCCAATATCGGGGCCAATATCGCCACCATGATGAACAGCAAGGCCATGTTGAAAGCGGTATTGGGTATCGCATCAAACAACATTTTCAATTCCGCCTGCAATTCAACTCCGGGAATAATATAAGTCGAGTAGACAAAGTTGAACCCAAGCGCCACGGCCACCACAATGACGCCAATGATGGTGGTTTTTGAAAAAGAGAGATCGCTCCAATTGTTGAAACGGATAATATCGAGCCGTTTTTTCTGTACCAGATAGATCATCAATAATCCCAATGTTATCAGGTTGGAAACGACAAGGCTCCATATGGTCGGAAGGGCGATTAACGACATATCCTGCGCCATTAATTCCGGATTTTTGATTAACTCATTCGCCTGCCCGCTGGCCAATATCGTGCTTGCGACTGCGATGATGGAGGCCGTAATCTGAAGAACGAAAAACAGGATGATCCAGAGAAAACTGACCAGCAAGCCCGGAAACGGTTTTTTGTTTTCGGTTGCAGCTGCATCTGTGGGCCTATCAATGTCCATAAAAACTCCCTGTTGGTTCATGGCCGTAAAAATATATTCTTCCGCATCTATCATCTGGAAAGAACGGGCGGTCAATCGCGTTAACGTTATACCAGCCCCATGCGGGTTAACTCACCGAGCATTTGCGGCGGCATTTCATCACGGCCGTCGCTTTCCCCGCCTTTCAAATCGGCCGGCGCGTCCTTGTCCTCTAAATAGCGCCAGCCCTGATGCGCCCGTTTTGCCTTGCGCCGAACGCGGATCAGGCTTGGTTCGAGCAGCAGCGAGTAACGGCCTTCGTCATTTTTTTGAAAACCGATAATCGGGCTGCGTCCGATGATGGTGTTGCTGTGTATCCAATAGAGCGAGCCGCCCGCCATTTCATCCACCCTTTTGGGCATATAGCGTGTGGTCATTAGCGCATAGCCAGGACCGCCATTCTGTTTTGCTCCGCGTTCCAACCACGCTGCCAATGTTTCGGGGCTTTCGCTGCGATAGGCGATTTTGGTGATATGAAGCGGCATGGCATGCTACCCGACTATGCCGCTTGCCACTGCCAACCCAAGGAATATGAGGAAGCCCATGCTGTCGGTGATCATGGTGACAAAAATCGAACTGGACACCGCCGGATCCTGATCCAACCGGTCAAGCAACACGGGGATGACGACCCCGGATAGGGCGGCGATCAATATATTGAACAATATCGCGCCTGAAATCACCGCGCCCAGTGTCCAATCGGTATAAAATAACCCCGCGCCAAGCCCCGCCAAAATGGCAACCGTAAGCCCTGTCAGCATTGCGATCCGTACCTCCCGCCATATGGTCCGGGCGGTGTTGGATTGGGTCAGTTGATTAGTGGCAAGGGCGCGAACGGTGACGGCCAATGTTTGCGTGCCGGCGTTGCCGCCGATACTGGCCACTATCGGCATCAATACAGCCAGCGCAACCAGCGTCTGTATCGCCGTGCCAAATTGCGCGATGATGAAGCTGGCCACCATGGCGGTGCCCAAATTGGCGATCAGCCAGCGGACCCGCGCCGAATAGCTTTCACGCAGCGGTTCGTTGATATCGCCTTCACCGGCCCCCGATAGGCGCAGAATATCCTCATCCGCCTCTTCCTGAATGATATGCACAATATCGTCCACAGTAATCACGCCGACTAGCCGCCCATTGTCATCGACCACCGCCGCCGAAATCAGCGCATATTTCTGGAACCGCAGCGCGACCTCTTCCTGATCCATATCCACGGGGATCAGCGTCTGTTCGGTTTGCATAATATCGCTTACCGGAGTGCTGCGCGGATTGCGCAATATCCAGCTAAGCCGGCAGGTGCCAACGGGATGATGCTGCGGATTGACAACAAAAATTTCCCAAAATTCGGTCGTCAGGTCATGATGATCGCGCAGATAGTCAATCAATTGTCCGACATTCATATGTTCAGGAACAGCGACCAGATCGCGCTGCATGATCCGGCCTGCTGATTCTTCGGCATAGGACAGCGCATCTTCAATCGCTGCTCTGTCTTCTGGGTCCAACTCGGCAAGGACAGCGCGCTGGTCATCCTCTTCCATGTCCTCGATAATGGCCACGGCATCGTCGGTTTCCAGCTGCTCGGCAAAAGCAGCCACAACCGATGCGGGCAGGGCATCGAGAATATCCTCCCGTACATAATCGTTAATTTCTGCCAGCACCTCGGCGCCCATCAAATCGCCCAGTGCAATGGCCAGCGGCCCGCGCTCGTCGGAAGGTGTCAGTTCGAAAAGATCGGCAATATCGGCGTCATGCAAAGGCTCGACGAGCCGATAGGCTTCGTGATTATCCCCATCTTCAACGGCTTGCAACACGCGGTTGACAAAATCGCGGGTCAGCCGGTTATCTTCATCCAGCACCATGTCGCCCATGCCTGCGCCGATGCTACCATCCGCTTCGGTTTCTGGATCTGCGATATTGTCAGTCATTTTTCGCATCTCCTTCACAGGGATTTAGGGCGGATAATGGGGCATCTCCTATAGTGAATGCGGCAAATTGCAAGCCCATCCGATGTGATTTGCGTCGGGGGTTCCCATATGGCGGTGCTTGCCCTAGAGCGAACCGCGAGAATCATATTGCAGGAGGAAAAACCATGTCCGCTCAAACACTCACTTTATCGCTCGACACCGGCGATGTTGTCATCAAATTACGTCCCGACCTGGCACCCAATCATGTCGCGCGTATCACGGAGCTTGCGCAGGAAGGCTTTTATGACGGCGTAAAATTCCACCGCGTGATTAAAGGCTTTATGGCGCAGGGCGGATGCCCCAATGGCACCGGAATGGGCGGTAGTGACAAGCCCAATCTGGCGCAGGAATTTAACGATCACAGCCATCAGGAAGGCGTATGTTCCATGGCGCGCACAATGGATCCCAATAGCGCCAATAGCCAGTTTTTCATCTGTCTGGACGATGCCAGCTTTCTCGACCGCCAATATACGGTATGGGGTGAGGTCGAAAGCGGTATGGAACATGTCCACGCCCTGCCCAAAGGCGAACCGCCTGCCAATCCCGGCGTGATCCAAAAAGCCGTTATTGGATAAACCGCTTTATCAGATATGGACCGGAAAAAGGTGCGGAAAGAAATTTCTGCACCTTTTTCATTGGTTTATAGCATTATTGAATTTGGCTTTGACTCAATAGTGTAAAAAATCTTCCATCATGCCTTCATTTGTCTGCGCTAGCGCTTTGCCCGTCATGAACAAAAAGGGGTAAGGGTATGACAGCAGCAAACCAGCTATTATCAACGCTGAAGGATGATAAATTTGTAAAGCCGCCGAAATGGCTTTTGAACCCGGAACCGAAAAGTTTTCGGCCAAAGCGAAAATATCGCACCATCTGGATATCCGATATCCATTTGGGCACCAAGGGGTGCAATGCGGATTTACTGGTGGATTTCCTCCATTCGGTGGAATGTGAAACGCTATATCTGGTTGGCGATATTGTCGATGGTTGGCGGCTGCGCAAAGGATGGTATTGGCCCGCCGCGCATAATGAAGTGGTTCGCCGCCTGTTGAAATGGCACACCGGGGCACCCGCGTTGTCTATATTCCTGGCAATCATGATGAAATGTTCCGCGACTATGTCGGTTTCAGCTTTGGCGGGATAGAGCTGCATATGGACGCGATCCATCACACCGCCGATGGCCGTAAATTATTGGTGACGCATGGCGATGCTTATGACGGGGTTGTGCTCTATGCCAAATGGCTCGCCTTTCTGGGGGATCAGGCTTACACTTTGCTACTTGGCGCAAATATCGTTTTGAACCGGATCCGCCGCCGCTTGGGCCTGCCCTATTGGTCTTTGTCCAAACATTTGAAGAAGCGCGTGAAAAATGCGGTGCAATTTGTCTATCAATTTGAAGAGGCGGTCGCCCGTGAAGCGGCAAAACGTCAGGTGGACGGCGTTGTATGCGGCCATATCCATACCGCGGAAATCCGTAACATTGGGGATATTGTTTATTATAATGATGGCGACTGGGTGGAAAGCTGCACCGCGTTAACCGAAGCGCAAGATGGCAGCATGGCGATAATCGACTGGGCCGATATTGTGATGCAGCGCACGATCAAGGAAAAGAGCAGCGCCAGCAATACCGATGCCGAACAGGTGATGGCATGAGCGGCGCTTATATGCGTATTGCCCTTGCCACCGATGCCTGGGCGCCTCAGGTCAATGGTGTGGTCCGCACATTGACCGAAACAACGAACAGGCTTTTGGCGCTCGGCCATGAAGTCGAGCTGATCACGCCGAACCAATTCCGCACGATCCCTTGTCCTGGATATAATGAGATCAGATTGGCGATGGCCCCGCGTTTTGGTGCCCGAAAAGCGCTGAAAGCATTTCAGCCGGACATTGTCCATATCGCCACCGAAGGACCGATTGGATGGAGTGCGCGGCGTTGGTGCATGAAATATGGAGTGCCGTTTACCAGCGCATTTCATACCCGTTTCCCCGATTATGCCGCGGTGCGCACCGGGTTTTCGCCCGATCGTTTCTGGCCGTTGATGCGCCGTTTCCATGCGCCCTCACGCGCGGTTTTGGCGGCTACCCCGCGGTTGATGGCGGAACTGGCCGATCGCGGTATCGGACAAACCCGTTTGTGGCAGCGCGGTATAGATGCCGATATTTTCCGCCCCGGACTGGCCCCGCATGGCGCTATGGCGGATTTGCCCCGTCCGATCCTGTTATCGGTTGGCCGGGTTGCGGTCGAAAAAAATCTGGATGCTTTTCTGTCGGAACCCATGGAAGGCAGCAAAGTCGTCGTCGGCGACGGGCCAGCGCTAGAGGCAATGAAAGCGCGGTATCCCGCTGTCCATTTTCTGGGCAAATTGTCTGGTGAGGAATTGGCCAGCGCCTATGCCGCCGCCGATGTCTTTGTTTTCCCCAGCCTGACCGATACATTTGGACTGGTGATGATAGAGGCGCTGGCCTGCGGCGTTCCTGTGGCGGGCTATCCGGTTGCCGGTCCGCTCGACATTATCGGAGCAAATGGGCAGGGCGCTGACAATCAACTGCCGCTGCCCGTGGGTGCTGTTTCGCACAATATCGGTCATGCTATTGAACAGGCTTTACAATGCAGCAGGCCGATGGCCGCCCTATTTGGCGCTGAATTTGAATGGGAAAAATGCACAGGACAATTTGCCGATGCTTTGCGTGAAGCAATTCTGGAGCAAAGCCATGTCAAAACCCCGCCAAGATTTGGAAGGTTTTTTGAACCATTGACGGAAAAGCCGATGTGATTTTGCGATGGTTTTTTCGGCAAGTGATATTTGGCGCTAACGCCCTAAATGGAAAACACCTTCGACCACAGTGACACATTGTCCGCTTAACACCGCTTTGTCGCCAACAAGGCGGCAACTCAGATAGCCGCCGCGTGCGCTTGCCTGATAAGCGGTGAAGCTGTCACGGCCAAGCTCTTTGGCCCAATAGGAGGTTAGGACGCAATGGGCGCTGCCGGTGACAGGATCTTCATCGACGCCTGAACCAGGGACGAAAACGCGGCTAACAAATATCGGTATCACTGCCCGGAGCGGTCGCGGTAAAACTGTCATCGCCCAGCGCCGCCAGCGCCTTCATGTCCGGGCGCAAAGCGATGACCTCTTCGGCGGTGGCATAGCGCAGCAGGTTATAATGATCGGGGTTGCGCCATGTGCTCAGCACTGCACCGCCCATGGCGGCCACCGCTCCGGCATTTCGGTTTCTTCGGTGAAAATGGCCGGCAGCGCCATGTCGTAACCGTCGCTGCCATCCGCCATTTTTGCCCGTTCAACGGTTAAAATACCCGCCTTGCGCGTGCGGAAAGTGACAATGTCATTGTCGGCATCTTGCGAAAGGATAATATGCGCACTGGCCAGCGTCGCATGGCCGCACAGCCGGATCTCAACCGCCGGTGTAAACCAGCGCAGCTCAAAATCGGTTTCTCCTGTAGGATCGGCAACGATAAAGGCGGTTTCGGCAAAATTATTCTCCTCCGCAATTTTTTGCAGCAATGCATCGGGCAGCCATTCCGGCAGCGGCATAACGGCCGCCTGATTGCCGGTAAACGGCTTGCCCGCAAAGGCATCGACATGGAAATAGGGTAGGGTGGTCATTCATTTTCCTAGGTTTTTTGTTAAATCAATGGCGGTGGTCGTGATGGTCCAGCGTCTCGCTGGGGATATAGCCTATTTCATCCTTATGTCCTTCGGGATCGGGATGGATTAGAACTTCGACACCTGGAAATTCGGCCATGAGTTTCGCTTCCACCTCATCCATCACCCGGTGCGCCTCCAATACGGTCATATTGGGATCTACCCAGACATGGAATTGGCAAAAATCATCCGACCCGCTGGACCGGGTACGCAGATCATGAATGCCTTTTAACTGAGGATGAGCCATAGCAATTTCAATAAATTTCTGTCTTTTTTCAACCGGCCACTCACGGTCCATCAAATGATCAATCGCGCTGCTTGCTGCCCGCCATGCGCCGTAAAGTAGCCATAGAGCGATAGCGATGCCGAATATTGCATCGGCGCCCTTTACCGCCAAAATAGTATCAAGCGTGATGGCCGCGATGACTGCCAGATTGAGCAAAAGATCGGTTTGATAATGGACATGATCGGCGTGGATAGCCACAGACCCGGTGCGTTTTATCACCACCCGTTGATAAGCGAGCAAAGCCAGCGTCACCGCTATGGCAATAAGTGATACGCCTATGCCATATTCGGCATCGGTCGTTTGCGCCCCGCCGCGCAGCCGTTCGATAGCCCGCCAGCCAATGGCCAAAGCAGAAGCCGCGATCAACATCACTTGAAACAAAGCCGACAAAGCTTCGGCTTTGCCATGACCAAAGCGGTGTTCATTATCGGCCGGCTGCATCGCATAGCGCACGGCAAATAAGGTGACGAGAGAGGCCACCAGATCCAGCCCGGTATCGGCAAGCGAACCGAGCATTGCAACCGACCCCGTTTGTGCCGCAGCATAGGTTTTCAATATGAGCAGAAACAACGCCGTGCTGACGCTGGCTATCGCGGCGCGTGTTGTCATCGCGCCATGACCATGGGTGTGATTATGCCCATGGCTGTGATTATGCCCATGACTATGCACTCCGCTCATGGATAAAGCATCCCTGCGCTCCAGCCGCCTTCACCGCGCGTATAGACCCATCGTTCATGCAGGCGGAATTTGCGGTCCTGCCAAAATTCGATTGTGTGCGGCAGTACGATATGCCCGCTCCAGTGCGGCGGGCGAGGCACATCGCGCCCGGCAAATCGCGCTTCTGTTTCAGCATAGCGGGCTTCAAATACCGCGCGATCGGCAAGCGGCCGTGATTGATCAGACGCCCATGCGCCCAACTGTGATTCCCGCGCGCGGCTGGCGAAATAGGCATCGGCGCTGGCATCGCTCACGCGCTCGGCCGGTCCTTCGATCCGCACTTGCCGGCGCAGGCTTTTCCAATGGAACAGCAAGGCGACATTTTTGTTCGCGGACAATTCAGCGCCCTTGCGGCTTTCCAAATTGGTGTAGAAAATAAATCCGCCGCCGTCATTGCTTCGGCCATCGGCATCCGGGCCATGCCCTTTCAGCAGCACCATACGCACCGAAGGACGCCCGCCTGCATCCACCGTCGCCAGCGCCATGGCATTGCTGTCATTGATTTCGCTCGCCCGCGCTTCTGCCATCCATTCGTCGAACAGGTCATAAGGTGATTTCATTTCCATATCGCCACCGATAGGCTAGAGCGAGGCAGGATGGAAAGAGGAAAAGGTAAATTATGATGGGGATAGAATTGCCATGGGAGACAATTTTTAAGGCCGCCAATACCGGTGCCTTAGCCTTTTGGTTGCTGCTTGCCTTTGGACCGCGCGGGCAAATGTGGATGCGCGGGATTTTTTTGCTGGGCACAGGTTTATTGGCGCTTTGCTATGTCATTTTGATCGGCGGATTGCTTGGCGGGGCTTTTAATGGCGGTGCGGCAGAAGGAAGCAGCCTCGATTTTACGACGCTTTCGGGGGTCATGGCGCTATTTGACAGTCCGGGCGGAGCAACCATTGGCTGGCTGCATTATCTGGCCTTCGATCTGTTTGTCGGCATTTGGATTGCCAGAAACGCCGACAGGCACGCTATCGCCCGGATTTGGCAGATTCCTTGCCTGTTTTTCACCTTGATGTTCGGACCGGTCGGCTTGCTGCTCTATCTTATCCTACGCAGTTTTTTGGGGAAAAGCCTTGAAAATGGCTTCACCCCACGTTGACTCTTTGGCGATCAATACCGATTTAGGAATATAGGACAGTGATTACAGGGTAAAGATGACCGATCCATATTCAACATTGGGCGTTTCCAAAGAGGCAGATGAAAAGGCGATCAAAAGCGCCTATCGTAAACTTGCCAAGGAACTGCACCCTGACAAAAACAAAGATAATAAAGCCGCCAGTGACCGTTTTTCAAGGGTGACACAAGCCTATGACCTATTGTCCGATAAACAGAAACGCGCCCAATATGATCGCGGCGAAATTGATGGCGATGGCAATCCCAAGGGACCGTTTGGCGGCGGATTTGGCGCTGGCGGTCAGCAGGGCGGCTTTGGCGGCTTCAGCGGTTCTGCGGGCGGGGTTGACCTGGGCGATATTTTTGAAGGCCTGTTCGGCGGCGGTGCGCCGCGCGGCACGGCTCAGGGCAGTTTTGGCAGCAGGCCTTCCGCGCCGCCGCCCAAGGGTGCAAATATCGCCTATAGCCATTTGGTATCCTTCACCGATGCCGCGTCCTTAACGCCGCAGCGCATTACGCTGAGCGATGGCAAGACGGTGGAATTCAAACTGCCCCCCGGCATTGTCGCAGGACAGCAGATACGCATACCGGGCAAGGGTCAGCTAGGCCCGGGTGGCCAAGGCGATGCGATGGTGACGATCAAAATCGGCGCCCATCCCGATTTTATCCGCGATGGGGATAATATCCGCATGAACCTGCCGATCAGCCTTGCCGAGGCGATTAAGGGCGGCAAGGTAAAAGTGCCCACGGTCGACGGGGCGGTAATGCTGACTGTGCCGCCAGCGAGCAATTCGGGCACGACGCTCCGCATAACCGGGCGCGGCTTTACTGGCAAAGACGGAAAGCGCGGCAATCAACTGGTTACATTGATGATCCATTTGCCGGATGATCCAGAAGAGCTAAAAAAACTCACCGAAATATTATAATGTCGGACCATTCCCCCCTGACCCCCGAAGCACGGGCCCGTGATGGCACGGTACATGGGGAGAGCGAGGCAGTTTGGTTCAGCCATTTGGGCAAAAGAGCGCAATCCTTTGAAATCATAAAGCGTGTCAGCGTGGGGGTTTATAGCGACGGTTTCATCCACGCTGGCAATTTTGCCTATTTGTCGCTTGTTGCGTTGTTTGCCTTTTGTATAGTCGCTGCCGCCATCGCAGGGGCATTTGGACAAACGCAAAGCGGGCTGGAGCTTATCGAAGCGTTTTTCCGTACTGTTCCGCCAAGCGCCGCCGAAGCGCTGCGCGGTCCAGTTGAAAGCGCCATGAATGCGCGGTCCGGGCCATTATTGTGGCTTAGCGCAGCTGTCGGCCTTTGGACCACAGGCAGCTTGATGGAGGCGTTCCGTGACGTTTTGAACGGCGCCTATGGCACGGAAGCACAGCGGCATTTCTGGCAATACCGGCTGGCCTCACTTGCCGCCATCATTATCGGCGTGGTCCTGTCCATGCTGGCCTTCAGTGCGCAGTTCATCCTGTTGACGGCGGAGGATATGCTGTACCGATATGTCCCCGCCGCCGAAGCGGCTTCCGGCTATTTTGCATGGGGACGGATTGTGCCTTTTGTCTTGCTTTTCCTTGCCATTTATGTGGTTTTTCGGGGGCTGACCCCGCGCGCTTATCGCCCGCGCCATTTCCCCAAATGGCCGGGCGCAGCGCTGGTCAGCCTGTGGTGGCTGGGCTGCACCTCCCTGTTACCCGTATTTGTATCGCAAATGGCCAATTATGATTTAACCTATGGCAGCTTGGCAGGCGTGATGATTGCGCTCATATTTTTCTACCTTATCGGGCTGGGTTTGGTTACAGGGGCGCAGCTTAATGCGGCTTTGGCCAATACAAGGGAAGCTGTTAGAGGCACAAACAGGCAAAATGACCGCGAAAAAGATGATAAATAAGTTGGAGTATGAAGGAATATGACAAAACTGATGCAAGGCAAACGCGGCCTGATCATGGGATTGGCCAATGACAAGTCACTGGCATGGGGCATTGCCAAAAAGCTGAAAGAAGCAGGCGCTGAGCTTGCCATCAGCTATCAGGGCGATGTGATGCTGAAACGGGTCAAGCCGCTTGCGGAGCAACTGGGATGTGATTTGCTGCTCGACTGTGATGTGTCCGATATGGCCAATTTGGATAAAACATTTGCCGACCTTGCCGCCAAATGGCCGACCATTGATTTTGTGGTTCACGCCATTGGTTTTACCAATAAAGAGGCGCTGCGCGGAAAATATTATGATGTCGGACTGGATGATTTCCTGATGACGATGAATATTAGCGTTTATAGCTTTACCGCCGTGGCCAAACGGGCGGCGGCATGATGCCTGCTTATGATGCGGAAACCGGAACCGGCGGGGGCGCGATGATCACGCTGACCTATTATGGCGCAGAACGCGTTTATGCCGCATTATAATGTGATGGGCGTGGCAAAGGCGGCGCTGGAAACCTCTGTGCAATATCTCGCCAATGATGTCGGACCGC
>JAAURJ010000033.1 GCA_012032285.1 Sphingomonadales bacterium | reverse complement strand
GAGTTTTCGCATTATCTGCATTGGCAAACGGTAATCATAACCTTGATAACGAACGGTGAATTCGGCTTTCCCTCTGCCGGGCAGAGGCATTGAAATAGCTGACTGCATCATAGCCCGAAAGCGCAAGGGTTTCTCCGGCATTTTTGGTGAAAATCGGACCTTTGGGTTCACCGCCCAAATCGGCAAGCGTGGATGATTGTGCCGCGGGCTCATTATTTTGCGCGGCCGCTTGGTTGCTGACATTACCGCACGCCGCAACGGTTGCAAATAATGCGATCAAAAGGGGCATTTTGTTCATGTCATAGTCCTTAAATTAATATTTAAGGCCCGGCCCCCGCCTATCGGGGTTAAGGGAGGTTGGCAGTGACCAGGCTTGCCCTATCATTCGCCGCCAGCATCTATATGGTTTCATTACCGCCGAAATAATTATTTAATGATTGAATCAGAATGGATATTTTTTATCTAAAGCTGTTTTCGCGGCCTTATACTCAGCTTCTAATCGTGAAACCATATCGGCAACTGATTGCACATTTTTGACGGCACCAATGCCTTGGCCGCTGCCCCAAATATCTTTCCAAGCCTTTGCTTCGGTATTGCCACCCGATCCGAAATTCATTGTTGAATAATCGCCCTTGGGCAGATTTTTGGGATCAAGCCCAGCGGCTTCAATTGACGGGGCGAGATAATTGCCATGCACACCGGTGAAAAGATCGGAATAAACAATATCCTCGGCCTTTCCGTCGACAATACCTTGTTTATAACCGTCAACGGCCCTGGCTTCATGGGTTGCAATAAAGGCAGTGCCGATATAACCAAAATCGGCTCCCATAGCCTGCGCCGCCAAAACCGCTGCGCCATTGGCGATTGAACCGGATAGCGCCACCGGGCCGTCAAACCATTGGCGTATCTCCTGCATTAGGGCAAATGGTGATGTAACGCCTGCATGGCCGCCCGCCCCCGCCGCCACCGGGATCAGGCCGTCCGCACCCTTTTCAATTGCTTTATGCGCGAAGCGGTCGTTGATCACATCATGCATGACGATGCCGCCCCAATCATGCACTGCCTTGTTCAAATCCTCCCGCGCACCAAGCGAGGTGATGGTCAGCGGCACTTGCCATTTGGCGCAGGCTGCCAAATCTTCTTCCAGCCTGTTGTTGGATTTATGCACAATCTGATTCACGGCATAGGGCGCGGCGGGGCGATCGGGATTGTTCCTGTTGTGCGCGGCTAGTTCTTCGGTGATTTGATGCAGCCATTCGTCCAACTGGCTAGCTGGCCGGGCGTTGAGCGCGGGAAAACTGCCCACCACGCCTGCTTTGCACTGTGCAATTACAAGCTCCGGCCCAGAAATAATGAACAGCGGTGAGCCAATAACCGGCAGGCGCAGCGTATCGAAAATAGGGGGCAGGGACATGAAAGGTTCCTCTTATATTTAATCGCACAGTTAATTGCTTATGCGTTGGTAAGCCGCAAAGTCAAATGGGGAAAAGCCTGTATCGGCAATTCCCCCATTTAATAGGTTCTGACCCTAGGTTGGTTAAGATGCCCCATTCACCGCGCTTAAAATCGCCCGGACGCTGGCGGTTGCAACATCGCGGCTGTTGCCTACACCATAGAGTAGCGGGCCGTTGCCGATGCGGCATTCGACATAGGCAGCTGCGCGGGCATCTGTGCCATGACCGATGGCGTGTTCGCTATAGTCGATGATCTCCAACGCTCCGCCAAGCGCAGGCTCCAATGCATTGGCGAGTGACGAGATCAGGCCATTGCCCCGTCCGCTGACCGATTGTTCCGCGCCGTCAATGCGGATTGTGCCGGCAAAGATACGCTCAACCCCAACGCGCGGGTTGACGCTTTCGTTGAAATCGACAAGTTCGAACCGGGCATGGTCATCGGGGATCAGATGATACCGGCTTTGGAAGGCATCGAATATATCCGCGCTGGTTAATTCGCGGCCAGTGGCGTCGGAAAGCTCCTGCACCGTCAGGCTGAAATTCGCCTGCATTCTTTTGGGCAGTTTATAGCCATAATCCTGTTCCAGCACCCAGGCGACACCGCCCTTTCCAGATTGCGAATTGACACGGATTACCGCCTCATAACTGCGGCCCAGATCGGCGGGGTCAATGGGCAGATAGGGCACTTGCCAAAGCTGATCATTACGCTGTGCCTGCGCGGCGAAGCCTTTTTTGATGGCATCTTGGTGGCTGCCTGAAAAAGCGGTGAAGACAAGGTCACCGGCATAGGGGTGGCGCGGATGGACGGGTAGGTTGTTACAATGTTCAACCGTCTGGATCACTTCGTCAATATCGCTGAAATCAAGGCCGGGATTCAGGCCCTGTGTATACATATTCAGCGCGAGCGTAACGAGATCAACATTGCCGGTGCGCTCGCCATTGCCAAACAGGCATCCCTCAATCCGGTCGGCCCCAGCGAGCAATCCAAGTTCCGCCGCCGCAATGCCGCTGCCCCGGTCATTATGCGGGTGGAGCGAAATAACGATGCTGTCACGGGCGGAGATATGCGTGCCCATCCATTCAATCTGATCAGCATAGATATTGGGCATCGCCGCCTCAACCGTGGCGGGCAAGTTCAATATGAGCGGCTTTTGCACGCTAGGTTTAAGCACATCCATCACCGCCTCGCATACCTCAAGGCTGAATTCCAGTTCGGCGGTGGAGAAGGTTTCGGGGCTATATTCGAAATGCCAATCGGTTTCAGGATATTTTGCCGCTTGCTCCGCCAATAGGCTTGCCCCCTCGACAGCGATGGCTTTGACGCCTGGTTTGTCGAGTTTAAAAACTATATCGCGCCATGCGGGCGATACGGCGTTGTATAAATGCACAATAGCGCGTTTTGCCCCGGCCATGCTTTCAAAAGTCCGCTCAATCAGATCACGGCGCGATTGCGTTAATGCCTGGATGACGACATCATCAGGGACCATGCCGCTGTCGACGAGGCCGCGTACAAAATCGAAATCGGTCTGGCTGGCGCTGGGGAAGCCGACTTCAATTTCTTTAATGCCTACCTTGCACAATAATTTGAAAAAGCGTTGTTTTTTCTCAATGCCCATGGGGTCGATCAATGCTTGATTGCCATCGCGCAAATCAGTGGACAGCCATCGCGGCGCGGCGGTGATGCTGTTGCTTGGCCAACGCCGGCCGGGCAAGTCAACTTGCGGAAAGGGCTGATATTTCTTCGATGGATCGGAAAGCATGGTCATGATATTCGCTATTCTGCTGAAAACGAGCGGCGGTCGCCCTGTTGCATTCTTTATCTGGATTTGAAAACCCTTAGGCGGGTGCGGAACAAAATACCGCAAGCAATACCACGCCTAAGGGCGTGTAAGTCGTAGATAGAGCGATAGGGCGAATTTTTGCTTCATCAATAATGCTGATAGCCACATAATATATCAAAGGTCCAGCCCCTATTTATGGGCTTATTGCTTTTTTACCGACAATTTTAAGGTTGGACTTTCCAATAGCCATTAGTAGGGTTGTGCAATCCAAGAGAGAATGGGGAAATGAATATGCAAAAATATATTGCTTTGGGTCTGTTCGCGGCTTTGGCAGCGTGCGGCGCGGGAGAAGAGCGTGAGAAAGAGGCTCCTATTGTGGCCACAGCAAAATTGATGCGCGGTGACACAGAGGTCGGGACGGCTACCTTAACGCAAAAAGGGGAAAATGCCGAAATGTCGTTCCGCGTCGATGGGCTGCCCACGGGAGGCTATGGCTTCCATATTCATGAAACCGGTAAATGCGAAGGCCCCGATTATAAAAGCGCAGGCGGGCATTGGAATCCAGGCGGCAAAGAGCATGGTTTGGAAAACCCTAAAGGCGCTCATGCTGGTGACCTTCCCAATCTGGCCGGAGTGGACGGACAGGCAACTCGGCTTGAAAGATCTTTGACTGGACTGAAATTGACCGGTGAAGGCGGGTTGATGGACAGCGACGGCGCGGCAATCATGATCCACGCAAAACCAGATGATAACAAAACCGATCCCAGCGGCGAAAGCGGCGACCGGATCATTTGCGGCGTTTTGGAATTGCAGAAATAGCCACATTGACTGACATGGGGCAGGGCATTTTGTTTCTGCTCTATGATCAGATGTAGTAATGCTTGCTCTGCTACAAAGCAAAGAGCATCCGCATAAACTCTTGACGTTTACGCTAACGTAAAGTAAAAGCATGGCATAAGGATCAAGCCATGAATCAAGCGAATTTTTTGAAAAAAGCAGAAGATAACAGGCGAGCGGACGCGACAATTGATACGCCGGATGAATTGAATCGGGAGGTTTTCTCCATTTCTGATTTGTCCGCTGAATTTGATGTTACCGCCCGTGCGCTGCGCTTTTATGAGGATCAGGGTCTGATTGCGCCCGAACGGCACGGATTGACGCGCATTTATTCCAAGCGCGACCGCGCCCGGCTCGCATGGATATTACGGGCCAAGCGCGTGGGTTTCTCGCTGGCCGAAATTCGGGAGATGATTGACCTTTATGATCTCAACGATGGGCGTAATATTCAGCGCCGCGTGACGATTGAAAAATGTAAGGAACGGATCAACCTGCTAACGGCGCAACGAGACGATATTGTGAGCGCAATAGAAGAGTTGACCGAATTTGTGGCGGTCGTTGAAGGTGTTGAAGCCGAAGAAAATGCCGTTTCCAATAAGAAAATAGCCTAATATCCTCATCCATTTAATCTCAGGCATTTTAATTTTAGGAGTGCGCTATGCCCCAATATCAAGCCCCTGTTAATGACAGCAAATTCATCATCAATGAAGTGCTCGGCATTGACCGTTTTTCCAATCTGCCCGGCTTTGAAAATGCCAGCGCGGATATGATCGAAGCGATTTTGACCGAAGGCGGAAAATTTGTTGAAAATGTGCTTTTCCCGCTCAACCAAATAGGCGATTTGGAAGGCTGCACCCGGCATGACGATGGCAGCGTGACCACTCCCAAAGGCTTTAAGGAAGCCTATGCCCAATATTGCGAGGCCGGATGGGGCACATTGTCGGCTCCGGAAGAATTTGGTGGGCAGGCGATGCCGCACATCATCACCATGGCGTTTGAAGAATTTATGGCCAGTTCCAACATGGCCTTTGCGATGTATCCTGGCCTAACTCATGGCGCGATTTCCTCCATATTGGCCAAGGGTAGCGATGCACAAAAGGCGAAATATGTGCCCAATATGGTGTCGGGCAAATGGGGCGGCACAATGAACCTGACAGAGCCGCATTGCGGCACCGATTTGGGCCTTATCCGCACCAAAGCCGTCCCCAATGGCGATGGCACCCATGCGATAAGCGGCACGAAGATTTTCATCAGTTCCGGCGAACATGATATGACCGAAAATATCATCCATCTGGTGCTGGCCAAAACCCCCGATGCGCCCGATAGTGTGAAGGGAATTTCGCTGTTCATCGTGCCCAAATTCCTTGTGAATGAGGACGGCACCCTGGGCGAACGCAATGCACTGTCCTGCGGATCAATCGAGCATAAAATGGGTATTCATGGTAATTCCACCTGCGTCATGAATTATGACGGTGCGACCGGATATATGGTCGGTGAAGAGAATAAAGGCCTTGCCGCCATGTTCATCATGATGAATGTCGCACGTCTGGGCGTGGGGCAGCAAGGGCTGGGTATTGCCGAGGTGGCTTACCAAAATGCCGTCCATTATGCGAATGACCGCCGACAAGGGCGGGCGCTGACCGGTCCAAAAGACAGCAATGAAAAGGCCGATACGCTGTTTGTACACCCCGATGTGCGCCGGATGCTGATGGATGCCAAAGCCTTTACCGAAGGATTCCGAAGCCTATGTTTGTGGGGTGCGTTACAAGCCGATTTGATCCACAAGGCGCAAACCGAGGAAGACCGGCAAATGGCCGATGACCTGCTATCGCTATTGACGCCGGTTATAAAGGGTTATGGCACCGATAAAGGTTATGAAGTCGCCACCAATGCGCAGCAGGTGTACGGCGGTCATGGCTATATTGGCGAATGGGGCATGGAACAATATGTCCGCGATGCCCGCATAACGATGATTTATGAAGGCACTAATGGTGTTCAGGCCATGGACCTTGTTGGCCGCAAATTGGCGCAAAATGGCGGCCGTGCCGTGCAGGCGCTGTTTAAGATTGTCGATGAGGAATGCGCAGACGCAAAGTCCAATGCAAAGCTTGCTGATTTTGCTGGACGATTGGAAAAGGCCAATGGAGAGCTGAAGGCCGCAACCATGTGGTTCATGCAAAATGGCATGGCCAATCCCGATAATGTCGGCGCAGGGGCGCATCACTATATGCATATCATGGGCATTGTCGCACTTGGTCTACAATGGCTGCGTATGTCGGATGCGGCGCTGCGGGCGTTGGATACAGGCAACGGAAATGCGAAATTCTATGAAGCAAAGCTGGTTACGGCCCGTTATTTCGCCGAACGCTTCATGCCGGAAGCAGGCGGACTACGCCGCAAGATTGAAGCCGGCAGCGAAGCGATCATGGCGCTCGAACCCGAAATGTTCGCCGTCGCGTAAAAAGCATTTTTGGGCTTGAACTCATCACCATTGAACACGTTAAGGGTGAGCGCATTTTCCTTTGCGCTCACCCTTTGGATTCAGGCTGTAATCCAGCCAAATAAAAAGACTTTTTCGAACGCGATCATAAATAATTTTACATTAACCATATGGTAAGCGGATGCCGGTTATCCGCTGACATATGGGTAATAAACTTTTTTCGGTCGTTCGCGCAAAATTCCTTGGATTGTCCATTGGATGGACGCTTTCCCTGATTCTGCTATTGGGCCTGATCCCGGCGCTTGTGATGGGCAATTATTTTGTCGCCAGCAAAATGGAGGAAACCCGAATTGTCGACCGCGAATTGCTTGGCCTTGATCTTATACGAAAGATCCATTCGGTGGATATGTTTTTGGCAAATCCTGCCGATGATTTGGAACAGCGTAAAGCAGAAGCGAAAAAGGCCTATGCCATTTTCAAAAGGGTTATCGACAACAATGCCCATGTGCAGCCGCTGAACAGTGCCAAAAGCGCCGAATCCGTTCTGCGCACACTCGGCGCTATGCAAAATGGTATCGACACCGATGGCCGCCGGGTGATGGATGGCTTCATCCGGCGTATCGGTAACCAATCCGGACTATTGCTCGATTCTCAGATCGATAGCCGCTATCTCGCCAATATGGTTCTAGTGCGTTCGCGCGATGTCGCCGGGCCGCACATGATTTGGAGGCAGCCTATCCCGACATATATGGGGCGCGAGACCCGCTTTACCTGATCTTGCGGCACAAGCTTGCCTCATCGGCGGTGGAATTACAAAATTCGATGACTAACGCGATTGAAGGCGACCCATCAGCGTTCTGGCCCGCGGCAAGGCGATGGAATCGCTGAACGCAGTTGTTTCGCAGGTCAATTCCCTTACCCAAAGCGCCGAAATTGGCCAAAGCCACGATGGCCTTCACAAAGCGCTGGAGAAAAATTGGAAAGCGACCGGCAATGCCTTGCAAATCAGCCTGAAACAAAGGCAGCAAGCAATTCAGACCGAATTATATGCGGGCCTTATCGCTTGTATCATTGCGGTTTTCATTGTGGCGATTATGGCGGGGCTGCTTATCTCCGCACTAACTTCGGGAATGCGCAGTATCAGTGCGCGGCTTGGCGATTTGTCTGAAGGCGATTATTATTCACCTGTTCCCTGCGCCGAATTTACCAATGATATTGGCATTATCGCAGGCGCGCTTCAGGACTTTATCGACATGAGCGGTGCGTTTGAAAATGAACGCCGCCGTGCACAAGAAGAATTGGAGCGAGTGGTTGCCGAAGTGAAAGCCGAAAATGAGCAATTGCTTGCCGACGCTTTGGAACAGCAAGCCGAAGCGAGCGTCATTGAACGGCAAATGGTCGCGCGGCTCGCCGCCGATTTGGAAACACAAGTTGCCGGATTGCTGGCGCAATCGGGCGTGTCGGCCAAGCAGATGAAACAGGAAGCGGCCGCGATGGCAGGCAGCGTCGGCGGCGTGCAGAAAGAATCGAATGCCGCTGCGAACGCGGCAAAGGAAATCCGCTCCACCGTGCAAAATGTGGTGCCCACGGTCGAGACTGTATCGGGTGAGTTGAGCCGTTATACCCGGTCGCTTGGCGATGCCCGGAGCCTTGCCAATGATGCCATTGACCGTGTGAGCAAGGCGAACCAGAAAATTTCCGAATTTGATCAGGCAACCAAAAATGCGGCCAAGATGCTGAAGACGATCACCACGGTCGCCCACCGCACCAATATGCTCGCGCTCAACGCCTCTATTGAAGCGATGCGTGTGGGCGAGGCGGGGCAGGGCTTTATGGTTGTCGCAGGCGAGGTCAAGGCGCTGGCCCGATCAACCCGCAATACTGCGCATGAAATCGCGCAGCAAATTGCGGCAATGGAAGGGGCGAACCAATCGGTGACCGCAGCCTTTGAAGAGGTGTTGCAGGTTGTCAATACATTGGCCAGCCGATCGGTCAGTGTTGCAGGCGGGATGGACGAACAGGCCGCCGCCATTGCGCGAGTGGACAGCGCGATCCAGCAGGCAACATCGGCGCTGTCCCGGCTTGTCGACCGGGTCAGCTCCGCCGATGTCTCTGCAGAATCGGCGATGCAAAGAACACAGGAAATGTTGACCGCCAGCGAGAATGTGTCGGTCAATTTCGGGCAGCTGGACGGCACCGTTCGTGATTTCCTGGGCAATCTTCAAAACGCACAGGCCAAAGCGGCCTAACGCTTTACCAATCTTCATACGACGAGCCGTTAGCCCTTTATAGGGCTCTAACGGTCGAATAGCGCTGGTCATCGCACGGGAAACTGCCATATTGATCTTATCAGACAGGGGGTTCGCTTTACAAGGAGCAACCAATGTTGAAAACCACCCTGAGGGTCGCACTCTCAACCCCATTATTTGCAATTGCATTGACCGGGATGCCTGCAAACGCATTTGCGGGCGCAAGTCTGCAGGATCAAATGGATAAACCTATGGCAAAGGAAGAGCCAAAGGACGATAGCGCCATCCCGCCGCCTACAATTGATACCAATGAGGACGGAAAACCCGATGCTTGGGACAGGGACGCCAATGGCGTTCCCGATGCCTGGGACACCAATGAAGACGGCAAGCCGGATCTGGTCGATAATGACGGCGATGGCCGACCGGATGACGGCAAAACGCCGCCTGCTGAAGAGGCAGAGCAGCCCCAACGCTGATCGATACTCCCTGCAATAAAGGGGCAGTTTACCTCGCCGGGGTCACTGGTCAGCCCCGGCGATTTTTTGTGCTAAGTTTACAAAGTTTACACCAAGGAAGCCTTTTTTTGCGTCCCTTTGGGCATAATTTGTAGGATTTATCCAACATGGCAAAACGCTATCCGCGCCGGTTCACGGATGATGTCAGCGCGATGGCGCACATATTACCGCTTCATACATTGGCTTTTATTCTTGCGCGGGTAAATGGCGCAGTTCCACAGAGCTTTTTCAAACCCATTTGCTTCATCGCGCAAATAGCTGAACACCATGCTGTTGCGTCCGGCTTCGCCAATCTCTCCGACCTCCGGCACGCTACCGCCGTCAAGCCAGCCCATGATTTTGCAATAGCTTTTGCCCGCGCATTTGGCATTGGCCAGCGCCAGATATTCCTCGGCATTGCCCGCCTGCGCCAGGAGCAGCCGGGTGGACCGGCCCGCATCAACTTCTTTTTTTGCCGGTGTGAATGTCCCGGTATAGCGTTTGTTTTCGTCCATATAGATGCCGGTGGGCAGGGCTGCCTTTTCCCCGTCGTATGCGGCGATGTCTGTCACGCCATCCGTGCCCATCGCCATGCCAGCGCCGCGGTGGAACAGCGATAGCGGCGCAAGCTTTGCCACCAATGGTTCGGTCCCGTTTATTGTGCGCCGGTAAGCGGACGGCGCCCCCATCCGCCGGGCCAGCGAAAGAATAAATGCGTGCCGACCGCGGTAATTTTTTCAAGGCTGTCGCTCCAATATGGTACCACCCAATCGGTGTGATAATGGGTGGCAAGGCCAACAGGGGCATAGACGCTGCCCGATAATGCCGCGCTCGCCACTTGCCGCGCCGCACCCCATGCTGCGGCACTGTATCGCCGCGCCAATGCCCCGTCGCAGGTGAAGGTAAACTGGCACCCGGTGCGCCGCTCGCTACCCTGAAACACCACGCCGCATATGGATTTTGGAAAAGCGGGATGGCGGGCGCGGTTGATGACGACCTGCGCCACGGCCTGCTGCCCGATCCGGTCATTGCCCGCTTCATAAAGGACAGCGGCGGTCAGGCAGTCTGCGGCGCGGGCGCGGGCGGCATTGTCACCGGAAAAAGCAAAAGGCGCAGCGGCCGGATTGGGTGCTGCGGAAAAGGGGGTTTCTGCGTTGACTGCCTTCGCATCCTTTGCCTCCAGCGGCTTAAAGGCCACCGGTTCGACCGCAGGCGGACGGGCGGCCGCGGCTTTTTCCTTACCCCGTTTTGAACCATATTGTCCGGCATATTCGCCAATTGGTTTGGCGAGCAGCAAGGCGGCAAGGCAGGCGATAATCAGCGCCGCCGGAGCCGCCAGCCCCAAGCGGAATTTGACACTCTCTTTTAACACAATCCCGCCTTTCAGACCTCAGCTTTCGGGCAGGAAATCGGGCACGGACAGGTAACGTTCACCCGTGTCATAGTTGAAACCCATAATCCGTTTGCCCTGTAAATCGGGCAGTTTCTGCGCAATCGCGGCGAGTGTTGCGCCCGATGATATGCCAACCAGCATTCCTTCCTCGGCGGCGCTGCGGCGAGCCATTGTTTTTGCGTCTTCGGGATCAACGGTGATGGCGCCGTCAATGCTATCGGTGTGTAAATTGCCGGGGATGAAGCCTGCACCAATACCCTGTATCGGGTGCGGGCCGGGCTGACCGCCGCTGATCACCGGTGAACCTATGGGTTCGACCGCATAAACCTTCAAATCCGGCCAATGTTTTTTCAACTCCTCTGCGCATCCGGTAATATGCCCGCCAGTGCCAACGCCGGTGATTATCACATCGATCGGACTGTCGGCGAAATCGGCCAATATTTCCTGCGCAGTGGTGCGGATATGGACGGCGACATTGGCGGGATTGTCAAACTGCTGCGGCATCCACGCACCGGCTGTGCTTTCGGTCAGCTCGATTGCGCGTTCAATGGCACCCTTCATCCCCTTTTCCTTGGGCGTCAGGTCAAAGCTTGCGCCATAGGCCAGCATCAAGCGGCGGCGTTCGAGCGACATGGATTCGGGCATAACAAGGATAAGCTTATATCCCTTCACCGCCGCCGCCATGGCAAGGCCAACGCCGGTATTGCCCGATGTCGGTTCGATAATCGTGCCGCCGGCTTGCAAATCGCCGCTCTGTTCCGCTGCCTCAATCATGGCCAGGCCGATCCGGTCCTTTATAGACCCGCCGGGATTGGCGCGTTCGGATTTAATCCACACTTCGGCATCGCCAAACAACCGGTTCATGCGGATATGCGGTGTGTTGCCAATGGTTTCTAGGATCGTTTGGGCTTTCATGGGGCAATTTCCTTTATGCTTTTGCTGGGCCTTCTTGTAATTCCGGCGGGGGATCAAATGTCTTGGCCGCGCCCAGTTCAGGAAACAGGCGTGACCAGAATCCGGTAATGACTATAGCAGCTGTGCCGCCTGCGACAATGGCCACAATCGGGCCTATAACCACCGCCAGTGCGCCGGTAAAGGCATCGCCCAATTCGTTCGACGCGCTGATCGTCATCTGGCTGACCGCGCCGACACGGCCGCGTTTGTCATCGGGGGTATAAAGCTGGATCAGCGTGGAGCGGATGAACACGCCAAACATATCCGCCGCCCCGCATAGTGCGAGGCATAGCATCGACAGCGGCAACATCGGTGACAGGCCAAAACCTATGGTGCCAAGCCCGAATACCGCCATGGCGAAAAGCATTTTATTGCCGACATTATGCGCCAATGGGCGATAGGAAAACCATGTGGCAACAATCGCCGCTCCGATTGCGGGCGACGCGGCGAGCAAAGACAGGCCGGTTTCGCCCGCGTGCAAAATATCCTTTGCAAAAACCGGGATCATCGCCTGCGCCCCTGCCAGAAACATCACCATCAGGTCGAGCGATATTGCCCCCAAAACCAGCTTGTTGGTCCATACATAAGCCATGCCATCGGCAATCTGCCGCAGCGGGCCTTTGCTTTGGTCAATGCGGCTGCGCGGTACTGGACCGATCAACATCATCGCGGTAAAGGAAAAGGCATATAGCGCGGCGCAGGTGATATAGGGCAGGGCATCATCCAGTTTATACAGCGGCCCGGCAACACCAGGCCCGATAATCACACCCACTTGCCAGGCAATGGTCGATAGCGCGATGGCGCGGGGCAGGCTCGCGGCTGGCACCAGATTGGGCGTTAGAGCGCTCAGCGCCGGGCCGATAAAAGCGCGGCAAATACCGAGCAGCACGGAAATAACGTATATGGCATATAACGTGATATGGCCGGTCATGGTCAGCAGCGCGAGCGACGAGGCTATCGCACATTGCCCGAATAACACCGTCCGCGCGATCCAGCGGCGATCAAGCCGGTCCGCCACCCATCCGACCAGCGGGGTGAGGATGAATAGCGGCACAAATTGCAACAGGCCAAGCAACCCCAATATCCCGGCGGAGGCCGCCACGCCCATATCTTCACGGGCCAGATTATAGGCTTGCCAGCCAATAATCAGCATCATCGCATATTGCGACAGCATTGAGGCAAAGCGCGAAAACCACAAATAGCGGAAATTGGCGATGGCAAAAGGATGCGGCGCGTCGGTCATCAAATCAGCGACTAGCCGCTTGTCATTGGTCAGGCAATGACTGATGCTTGTCAAAAAGGCGCTGGCGCCCGGCGCTTTTGTGGTGCAAACCGTCGAGTAGGATATTTCGGGAGAGTGAAATGAAGCTTCGCAATGTAATGATCGCCGCCTCCATCGCCGCTTTGACGGTAACGGGCGCGTGCAAAAAAATGGATGAAGGCGCCGCAGCCAGCGCACCCGCCGAGGTAAAAAGCGATGGCAGCGCCTGGGGCAATTATATGGAGAAATTCCTCAACGGCTATTTCCCGATCAATCCCGCCTTTGCCATTTATCAAGGGCGGCATGAATTTGACGGGCAATTGGCGGATTTTTCCGAAAGCGGTTTGAAGGCAGCGATTGATTACCGCAAAAAAGCCATAGCAGAGGCGCAGGCGGTTGACGCATCGGGGATGAGCGATGCGCAGAAATTTGAACGCCAATATCTGGTCAACACGATGCAGGGCGAGCTATTCTGGCTAGAAGAGGCGGATCAACCGCATAAAAATCCCGCTTTTTATGTCAGTGCGCTTGACCCCAGCGTGTTTATCGCGCGGCCCTATGCCGACGCCGAAACGCGGATGAAAGCCTTTATCAAATATCTTGGCAATATTCCCACTGCGGCAGGGCAGATTAAAGCGAATTTGAAGCTGCCCTTGCCCGCGACATTCGTAAAATATGGCGCGGCCGGCTTTGGCGGCTTTGCCACCAGCTATACCGGCGATGCCAAGGCGGCCTTTGCTGAGGTGAAGGATGAAAAACTTCAGGCTGAATTTGACGCAGCAGCGGCCAAGGCGGCGGCGGCAATGAATGACCTTGCCGCTTATGTTCAATCGCAGCCTGGAACTGCGGGTGGATTTGAACTGGGCGCACAAAAATTTGCCGATATGGTGAAGAAAACCGAAGGCGTTGACCTGTCGCTTGCCGATCTGACTGCCATAGGCGAGGCGGATTTGAAGCGCAATCAGGCGGCGCTTGCCGACGTATGCGCCCGCTATGCCCCCGGCGCGACGATGCAGGCTTGTATGGACAAGATGAGCGCCAATAAGGCCGCCGACGGCCCGGTCGCCGACGGCCCGGTCGCCGAAGCAAGGCGCCAATTGCCACCGCTCAAAAAATTCCTGACCGACAAGGATCTGGTTTCGATTCCCGGCACCGAAGAAGCGCAGGTGGAGGAATCCCCGCCCTATAACCGCCAGAATTCGGCTTATATCGACATCCCCGGACCGTTTGAAAAAGGATTGCCAAGCGTTTATTATATTAGCCCGCCGGACCCTGCATGGGATAAAAAAACGCAGGATGAATTTGTACCCGGAAAAGCCGATTTGCTCGGCACTTCGGTGCATGAAATCTGGCCGGGGCATTTTCTCAATTTCCTTCATGCCAACCGGGCGAAATCTTTGTTCGGGCGGTTATTTGTCGGTTATGGCTTTGCAGAGGGCTATGCCCATTATACCGAAGAGTTGATGGTTGAGGCGGGCCTGCCCGATAGCGGGGTGATGGCGGGGCTGACCCCCGATGAAATCCGCGTGGGGCAGATCAGCAACGCATTGCTGCGCAATTGCCGCTATCTTTCCGCCATAGGACTGCACAGCGGCAAGATGAGCGTTGAACAGTCCAAACAGTTTTTCATGGATCAATGTTATCAGGTGGAGGGCACTGCGCTGCAGCAATCGGCGCGGGGAACCTATGACCCAGCCTATCTAAACTATACGCTTGGCAAGTTGATGATCATACAATTGCGCGAGGATTGGACCAAGGGGGATAAGACAAAGTGGAAGCAATTTCATGATGAATTCCTGTCCTATGGCGGCCCGCAAATCCCTACGGTGCGTCAGGCAATGATGAAAGAGGATGCGCCGCGGGCGGTATTTCCCGCCATAGTCCCCAAGGTCGTACCTGGACAATAACGCATGAGGCTGGCGGCGATTTTGACACCTCAAAGGCAGATTTAATGGGTCCTGACCCTAAGATAGTTTTTGGACTTCTTATTCAGAATGCAAATGCCGTCATTGTGATCGAGCGATAGCGGCGCGGCAATCCAGATCAGTATGCCGAACTGGATTGCTGCGTTGCTTTGCGCCTTGCAAGGACGGATAAAGATAGGCTCTTACTTCATTCAACCTGCGACAATTGCTCATCCTTGCGCTTAATCCAGCCGCGAACCGAACGGCCCGCTTTGGAGCGCCAAAGCATGGCAACAAGAAACAGTAACAGTCCCCAAGGCAGCAATGCTCCCAAAGCGATCAGGATGAAGCTGCCCATTGTAACAAAGCTGGAGATCGATGTATCGAGTGCCCCTGACAATGGATTGCGGCCAAGCCCCGCAATGCTTTCACCCCCTGTATAGCGAAACTCCATCGGTGTGGTGGCTAGGCTGGCTTCGCCTTGGCGGCGGCCTTCGCTTTCGGAGGATAATTGCTGATTCAACTGGCTGATTTGTTGTTGCAATTCGGTGCGTTCGCGGTCGCCAATGCCCTTCGCATCCAGCCGCTCCTGAAGCCGCTTGATCTCCGCATTCAAATCACTGCTCCGCCTTTGTGATGCGGTGATTTCGCTGCCTACATCAACGCCGCTTATTTCGCTATCGACCAATATGCCTTCGGCTTTTTCAACCGAGCTGATGGCATCCTTGCCAAATTTACGCGCAATGCTTGGGTCGAGTTTGAAGGCGAGATAGGCTTCGACCTCATCCTGATCTATCAATTGGTATCGCATTCCGGTGATCCGGCATCGTGACAGGCCCAAAGTTTCACAGGCGGCGGCGTGAACCTCTTGAACACTCGCGATTTTTTCATCCGGAACGCGAAAGGCATAGCGATAGTTGAATGCCACTCCGGGCGCTGCGCTGGGGGAAATGCCAGGAGCACGCATCGCCGGGGATTCCATGGCGGCATCCGCCGATGGTTCAGATGTTTCATATCTTTCCGGCGCCTGCTCCTCCTGCGATGCTTGCGAACAACCAGCCAGCAACAGATAGGAAGCGCCCAAAAATAATCCGAATTTTTTCATATTTACTCTCCTGTCCGACTCAAAACCGCGCTTGTGTAATATAGTAACATTGCGGTTATGCAACCGCTTGTCGATAATCAGGAACGGTTCATCGCTACTCTTGGATGCAAAAAAATTGCCGTCAGCCATAAAAAAAGGGCGGAGAGGATGATCCTTTCCGCCCTTTTTTGTCCGTTTTGGCCGCGTTAGCGCTTCGAAAAAGCGTCGCCGATCGAACAGGCCGCGGGGCCAAGAATAACGATGAACAGCGTCGGCAAAATGAACAGGATCAATGGGATCGTCATGATCGCGGGTAGGCGGGCCGCTTTTTCCTCGGCGCGCATCATGCGGTCATTGCGGAATTCCGCCGACAATACCCGCAGCGCAGAGGCCAGCGGCGTACCATATTTTTCGGTCTGGATCATCGTAGTCACAACGCCCTTCACCGCTTCCAAATCAACACGGTAGGCCAGATTTTCAAATGCCAGCCGCCGTTCTGTTAAGAAACCCAGCTCAATCGCGGTCAGGGCAAATTCATCGCCCAATTCGGGATAGCCGCGGCCCAATTCCTTGGCCACACGGTTAAAGGCGGTGTCGACGGTCAATCCAGCCTCGGCGCAGATAACCAGAAGGTCGATTGCATCGGGAAGGCCTTTACGGATCGCGTCGGTCCGTTTGCTCACCAAATTGTCAATATAAATATCGGCGGCTTTATAGGCCAATATGGTTGCCGCCGCGAAAACGGCGAATTTTTTGAACGGTGTCCAATCGGCCAGACCGCCCAAACCGTAAATCCAAAGCGCCACCCCGCCGCCAAAAACGATTGGCAGGACAAGACGGCTGAAAATGATGACAACCGCCAATTCCTTGCGCCGGATACCGGCCTGGGCCAGGCGTTGCTGCGCCAGTTTGATCTGATCATCCTGAAGCACCTTCATCGACGAGAGCCAGTTGCGCATTTTGTCGGTCGTATCCGAATTGCGGACCAGCTTTGCGCGTTTTTTCGCGGTTGAAGCGGTGATGCCGGCTTTCAACTGTTCGCGGCGTTCATTCAGCGCCTTGACCCGCTTTGCCATCGGGTCTTTCACAGTCACTGCGGCGTAAATGGCAAGTATTACCGCACCGCAAGCAACCGCAGCAAGCAGCGTTGCGACATAATAAATGTCAACGCCATATAATTCCGGCCGGGCATTGGAGGTTACGGTAAGGAACATAATCATAGCCTCCATCAAATTTCAAAACTGACCATTTTGGCCATGATGAACACGCCAATGCCCATCCATACCATGCCGATCAGGCCGGCAATCAACAGCCGTGGTTCATAGGCGCGATCCGCTTCGTCAAAGGTGACAAAGCCGTGAAGATAGCCGGGGTTCACTGACCAAACCATACCAAACACAAAGAAGGGCAGGGAGCCAACGATATAGGCAGACGCTTTTGATTCCGATGACATAGCCCGAATTTTCAGCTTCATCTGCGCCCGTTTGCGCAGCACATCGGCAAGGTTGGCGAGTGTTTCAGCAAGGTTACCACCGGTTTCACGCTGAATAGCGAGTGTGATCACAAAAAACTGGAATTCTGCGGTGCCAAGTCGGTCCGCTGTATCCTGCAGCGCGTCCTCCATCGGTTTACCGATTTTGATTTTTTCGGTCACCAGTTTGAACTCTTCGCCCACGGGGCCGTTGATTTCCTTTGCCACTACATTCAGCGTTTCGCCAACAGGCAAACCGGATTTCAAGCCGCGCACCAGCAATTCAATTGCGTCAGGAAAATTGCTAGTGAAGTTATTCAGCCTTTTTTTGATCAAAAAACCCAATACCATATGCGGTATGCCAAGGGCGGCAAGCAGGCCAAGCGCGCCGCCTAGGTAAATTGGGGCGCCCTTGATGACGATCAATCCGGCAACTACAATGCCAAGGCCAACCGAGGCATATAGATATTGCTGGATTGTCCATTGTTTGCCGGTTTGCGCAAGCCGCAGACGCAGCCGGTCGGACCGGCTCATTTCCTGACCCTGAGTAAAGACCATCGGCCGACGCGCGGCGATGGCCTTTTTCATCTGGGCTTCTACACGAACGGTGTCGCTGTCCGAATGGCGCATTTTCAAAGCGCCCATACGCCGCGCACTCGACTTTGCACTGGACGGCCCCATGAATGCAATGCCGAGCAGCGTTAGACATAAAGTCATGCCAATAATAATGATCATCATCTGCATATTCATAAGATTCTGCTCTACAAATTATTGGCGATTTTCACCGGCGTGGATGCAAATCGCGGAGTTAATCTTCGCCCGGCTTAAGCGGGTTTTTTGCTGATCAGCGATTTCAGGCCGCCCAGCATGGACGATTTGGATTTGCCGCCTTCTTCCTCACCCGCAGCGCCCTCTTCAGCCGAACCGGTAACCAGGTCGGCCAAAGTGGCAATGGCCGAAGACACTTTGCTGCTGCGCACTGCTTCGATTACCGGACGACCAAGCTTTGCCGCCTGCGCGGTGGCTTTGCTGTCAAACGGGATGATCAGGTCGATTTTGCGTTCAATGGTTGATTCAAAATCCTTACGCGAAATTTCGATGGCAGCGGGCTGCATTTTGTTGACCACGACGAGCGGCTTACATCCCGGAGCGTGGATTTCATCCAAGCCAGAATGCGAATAGCATCGCGGGCGCCGGCAAGCGTCAGCTCTGTGGCTATCACCATGACGTTCACATCATGCGCCAAATGCGGATAAGCGATCAGCATATTGCGCGGCAAATCAATCACGGTCGTTTCAAAGGCCGCACGGAATTCTTCCTGAAGCTGGAAAAAAGCGCTGCCGTCGGACATGATCGGCTGGCTCATTGCGGCTTCGGCGGACAGGATCGAAAGCCGGTCATTGGCCTTGATCATCGCGCGCTCGATAAACAGGCCGTCGATACGGCTGGGATTATCAATCGCGTCGGTAAGCCCGCGGCCCGGTTCCAAATCCATGGCAAGAGCGCCGGTGCCAAAATGCACGTCAAGGTCCAAAAACCCGGTCGGCCGTGACAAACGGTCAGAGAAAGTCCAAGCTAGCGAGGAGGCTATGGTCGATGCGCCGACGCCGCCGCGCGTGCCGATTACAGCCGCCGAAATATGAGGACGATCGGCTGAGCTATCATCATGTTTAGGGGCGTGCAGGATATTTTGCGCATGGGCAATGGCATCGCGCATCGCATCCGGGCTGAGCGGTTTAAGGAGATAATCCTGTAAGCCGGAAAGCAGCAAATCGCGGTAGAGGCGGACATCGTTCACCTGTCCAACCGCAATAACAACGGTGCCAGGTTCGCACACTTCGGCGAGGGAGTTGATGTCATTGATCGGATCGCCTGATTCAGACAGGTCCACCAGCAATATTTGCGGGCTTGCCGATACAGACAAGGATTGAACCGCGTTGCGCAGGCCGCCCTTAAAGGCTTTTTCCTGGCTCCAGCCCATTTCGTCGCAAACACCGCGCACAACATCCAAAGTCAGGTCGTCGCAAACAAAACCAACAAAGGGATCCTTATTCCCCGCTGCGAGTGATTTCACAGGTGCGTTCATCATTGATCTCCGGTTTTTGCGCGATAGGCCTGAATAGCGGCCTTGCCGCTGCTGCTATCGAGTTTTTCATTTTCCTTGCCCCGCACCAGATCTTCTGGGTCGGCAATCATTGCGGCCATATTGCTGTTCACGGCGCAGCCATAATTGGGATGGCTCGAACTGTTATAATTTGCCTCGGTTGATTTGCTCCAATTGGGGCAATTGGGCACCGATGCGGTCAACGGGTGACCACAATGCGCACCGTTCCAGGGACAACAACGCCCGGCGTAACCGGCGCGGTATCGGCGACAAGCACCCCGCGATCGGCGGCCATTTGGGCAACGTCATTCTGAATGGAGGCATTGGCATAGCCCGCACCATAATCAACTGAGATACGGTCCCCATAGCCAAGCTGCAGCGCGTTCATCCATTCGCCGACACGAACCTTTTCGCTCGCCGCTATTCCAGCAGGACCATTGGCGTTCACATCGATTGCAAAATTGGTCCGTTCCACAACCGGCTGGTTCGCCGAATAGACAGAAGTGTTCGAACCCAATGCACCGCAACCGGCCAAAGCGAAGCTGATCGTTGCTGCAATCAGGAATTTTGTCTTAATCATAGCTATTCTCCTGAAACACTTGCTGTTTATTCGAAACTGAAGCCGGGGGCAGAGGCCTGCGCCTTGGCATCGGGTGCTTTTTTGGGAAGCGGTTGAGATACTTCGCTCACCGAACCCAGATCGGGGCCATTGGATTGGTCTTTCACGACCGGCTTGGGACGATCATTCTCATCCTTCTTACCGCTCTGCCTGCCGAGCAGGACACGTTCCAGATCATTGGGTGAGTTAAACCCGTCGGTGGGCAGGACAATCTCGTTATCCGATACCGGCTTCACCAGATAAGGTGTGACGATGATCATCAATTCGGTTTCGTTCTTGCGCCAGCCATTGGATTTGAACAAAGCGCCCAACACGGGAATATCGCCCGCGCCCGGCATTTTATCAACCGAGCTGGATGACGTATTCTGCAGCAATCCTGCGATCATGAAGCTTTGCCCGGAGCCAAGCTCCACCGTTGTGTCGGCCATGCGGGTGGTGATCGACGGCACTTCAAAGCTGCCAATGCGCACCGCATTTTGCGATGATATATCGGATACCTCCGGCCGGACGCGCAGCGAAATACGGCCGTTCGAAAGCACGGTAGGTGTATAGGTCAGGCTGACCCCGAAATTGCGAAATTCAACGCCGGTGGTGCCAAGTCCGGCCTGAACCGGGATCGGGAACTGCCCGCCTGCTCGAAACTCGGCGGTTTCCCCTGACACGGTGGTTAAATTTGGTTCGGCCAGCGTTGATAGCAAACCTGCCCGTTCGGACAGGTCAAATGCCGCCGCAACATCCAGACCGAACAGCTTTCCGGCCGCTTGCAACGCATTGCCGCCTGCGACATTGTTGAATGTATATTGCGTTCCACCAGTTACAAAACGGCCCGTTTGCGGGTTAAACGGCAGGCTGAGCGAACCTGATGGCAGTCCAAATGCAGAGGACGCATCGACCATTGGCAGCGAGGATGTATCCAAATCGCCAATGTCGACAAAGCCGGAATTGCGCTGCACACCGAACAAGAAGCCGTTCGATCCATCGCGCGTGGCAAGGTTGCCGTTGATTTCCTTGGATAAGGAACGGCTGACCTCAGCGATACGAACGCGCAGATTAACCTGTAGCGGCGTCGCGTTTTTCAGGCGGCTGATCACCGTCGTGCTGTTGCCAACAAAGGCTTCGACAAGGCGCTGTGCTTCTTCGGCGTCTTCGGGATTGGCAACGGTTCCGGTCAGAAGAACGGCGCCGTTCATGGTGGTCACCTGAATATTCGCTTCCGGCATAGCCAGGCCCAACATTTGATCAATTGAGTCCAGATTGGAACCGACGCGAATGGTGGCGGTATAGATATTCCGGCCCGATGCATCGGTTGCATAGACGGTCGTTTCCCCCGGACCTTTGGCCAGCAGGTAAAATTGCCGGGCCGAAACAATTTGAAGATCGGCGATGCTAGGATCGGCGACAACCACATCAGTAGCGGCAGAGGGCAGGTTGACCTGCTGACCGCGGCCGATGGATAGGACGATCACTTTGCCAGAGGCGGATTGACCGGACGGGGCCGCAATGGCGCTCGGTGCGGACAGGGCGGTGGTGCCCAATGCGGCCAAAAGGGCGGCAGCGGCAAAACCGACTTTCATGGGTTTGATATTGGTCATTTCACTTATCTCCGCTCTAACTGCACTTCTTCAGTTGTGGCCCCGCGGGAGACCCTGACGACTGGTCCTTTGATTACTTTTTCAACAACCTTGGCTTCCATGGCTTTTTTAACATCGCCTTCCAGCTTGGTTTTCGGCGCATCGCTGCGTTGGAAGCGGGAAACACTGCCGCCGGTTGAAAATGTGCCGCCGCTATCGGTTGGACGTGCTGCGACCGAGGCCAATATGCGCTGTTCTTCTTCGGGTGTTGCGCCTTCGGGAATTTTTACAGAACCCGATGCCAACGCCTGTTCCAGCTCAGCCGCATTATCGGCAAGCGCCCGAAGCGACATACTGATCGTTCCGATCGATTGGGCCACGGTGATTTTTTCCGCCATGCGCGGCGTGACCTCTACAGTGACCATTTTGAAGTTGCGAACCTGCGTATTGCCATTTTCATCAAGCGTCGGTTGTGCCCGTTGGTCGGTGGCCAATATGCGGACATTGCGCACAATGGTTTCCGAAACTTTCAACGGTTGACCTTCTTCAACAGAAACATTTTGTGTCAGGAAAAGGTCGACACGGTCGCCGGGGAAAACAAAGCCTGCAACACCGGCGGTGATACGCATCGGAATAGCAACGGCGCGCATACCGGGCGACAGAGCCGCAGCGAGGAAACCGCGATCACCCGGAGCGACAAGCGAACCTTTGGTAACGGGTTGGCCCGCAGTAATAGGAGTGCGTACAACCGTACCGGCCAATTTTTCAATATCGGGCTGGCCTTCGCCGCCTTCAATAAAATAGGCTTCTTCGACCAGCTCTTCGGGCCATGGCTGATAACGCAGCGCTTCTGCCGTGATTAAAGTGCCGACGGGCAATGCGCGGGTCGCAACAAGCACTTTCGGGCCGGTTGGAACAGGTGCGGCAACCGCTTTTGCTTGAGGTGCGGACGCACCGGTTAACATACTGCGCGCCATAAAGGCGGATAAAACGGCTATGATTAGCGCGCTTACCAGTAAGATTACTTTTTCCTATCCATGACGAACTAGGCCTCCTGAAGGGTCCCCTGATTGAGAGGACGGATATTCATCCAAAATGGTTAAAAAATGGTTCACTGACTGCCCACAGCCCGGCAAGAGCGATCGCAATCCCGTATGGAATCCGCGCAGGGCCCTTTTGTTTCCGCAATTTGTGGGTGACAGCAAAAAAGATTGTAACGAATAGCCCCAGCACCGACGCGACCAGCACCAATGTGATGAATTTGGTGGGCACGAACCACAATGCGAGCGAAGAAAACAGCTTTATATCGCCGCCCTTCATCCAATTGAGGGCAAAGAAAATACTGAAAATACCAAAAGTGATAAGCGCGGTTGCGACCTGTATTGCGGCAAATTGCCAGGTCAATTGTCCAGACACGAACCAAAATATAGGTGCGCCCAAAGCAATGGCCAAGGTGACAATATTATAAATCTTGCGGTGGCGTATGTCTGAATAGATTGTGAACAATAGGGCAATTGCCAATCCGCCGAGCAGCGCGTAGGTGAGTGTTTGCATATCCATAGCACGCCGCATTAACCAACAGAAATTACCAAAAGGTAACCATGGCCAAAGCTTTTCAGACGATAGACCGCCGGTCGATCCCCGCAAATGCCAAAGAAACGACATGGAAAGCCGAAGATGGCTGGGAAATCCGGCGTATTGATTGGCTTCAGTCAGGCGATCTGGCAAGCGTCAGGGGATCCATATTATTCTTGCCAGGGCGCGGCGACCATTATGAAAAATATCTCGAAACGCTGGACTATTATGCGCAGGCCGGGTGGAATGTGACTTCGGTTGACTGGCGGGGGCAGGGGCTTTCGGGCCGCTATCTGGACAATCCCCATGTGGGACATATTGACGATTTCGCCACATGGATCGCGGATATCCGCTATTTTACCCAAAATGGGCGGCGGAAAGGCCCGGCCCCCATGTCGTCATCGCGCATAGCATGGGCGGGCATTTGGCGATGAGGGCGGCGGTGGAGGGCGCTATTCATCCCGATGCGCTGATTTTGAGTGCGCCGATGCTGTGTATTCAGACGGGCGGATTGCCGCTGTCTGTTAACCATATATTTGCACGTTTCATGGTTTGGATGGGCGGCGGAGAGCGACAGGCATGGAAGGTTAGCGAAAAGCCGATGTCCGCCATCCGCCTGCGCGCGAAAATACTGACCCATGACGCAGACCGCTATGCCGATGAACTCGCATGGTGGGAAAAACGTCCCGGCGTTAAACTCGGTCCGCCAAGCTGGCATTGGATCGAACGGGCTATTGCATCGATCCGCTTGCTCGATGAACCGGGGACGCTTGAAAATATGCAAATTCCAACTTTGTTGATGGCGACAAGCGCGGATCAGCTGGTCAGCACCCGGCGGATAATGTCCGATGCCAAAAGGTTGCCGCATTCCGAAACTCTCCTGTTCGGGCGGGAAGCCGCGCATGAACTGCTGCGGGAAGCGGACGGGGTGCGGGACAAATGTATAACCGCCATGAACCGGTTCATGGACATCAATGCCCCGAAAAAATGAGCGATTTTGATATAGCCATTATCGGCGGCGGGATTGCCGGGGCCAGCCTTGCGTCGGCATTGGCGGGTTCTGCGCAGATCGTGCTGTTGGAAGCAGAAGCGCATCCCGGCTATCATGCCACAGGACGCAGCGCGGCGTTTTGGACGGAAAGCTATGGCGGACCGCAAGTGCAACCACTCACCAGCGCATCGGGGCCGTTCCTCGCCTCTCCGCCGTCCGGGTTTTCAGACCGGACCTTCCTCTACAAACGCGGCGCATTGCATATTGGCCGTGAAAAAGACCGGGCGGATGCCGATGCGTTATTGGCCAATTTCGCGCCCAGCGGGGTTCAAATCAACCCTGTAACGGCCGAAGAGATAAAGCAGCGCATAGGCCATATCCGGAATGATTGGACCATTGGTCTATGGGAACCGGATTGTTGTGACATTGATGTAGGCGGCTTGCATGGTGCCTATTTGCGAGATGCCAATCGCAAGGGGGTAAAGCTTGCCTGCAATGCGGCTCTGTACCGCGCCGCGTTTAGGCAGGGGCGCTGGGCTTTGGAAACGGCTGCGGGCAATTTTGATGCGGCCATGCTGGTCAACGCAGCCGGAGCGTGGGCCGATGAGGTTGCACGGCGCAGCGATGTTGCGCCTATTGGCATCACACCCTATCGCCGCACGGTGTTGCAATTGCAAACCAGCCCCCGATTTGCCGCCGATTTGCCGCTCGTCATTGCCTTGGACGGCCGTTTTTATTTTAAGCCCGAAAGTGGCGGCCGAATATGGCTTAGCCCGCATGATGAAACGATAAGTCCGGCTTGCGATGCGGTGCCAGAGGAAATCGACATTGCCCTAGCGATTGACCGGTTTCAGGAGGTTGCCGATTGCTCACAAATCAAACTGGAGCATAAATGGGCGGGCCTGCGCAGCTTTGCGCCGGATCGCCGTCCGGTGATTGGCCGCGATTCGGCCTGCGAGGGCTTTTTCTGGCTGGCCGGGCAAGGCGGCTTCGGTATCCAGACCGCCCTGCCGCAGCGCAGCTTGCCGCATCGCTGCTCACCGCCGACATTGCCGCGCCCGCCGGTATTGATGCGGGCCTGTATGCGCCCGAAAGACTGCGATAGGAACCCTAACGGTCCGGGACCAGGTAAGGGCCAGACAGGGTTCGCCTGCCAGTCTATAGCCGGTTAATCCTCTATCGGGGCGGCGGCTTCGGCGGCGTTGCTGGCGAGTGTATCGGCGCGTTCATTGCCTTCATTGCCGGCATGGCCCTTTACCCAGCGCCATTCAATATCATGGCGGGCCGACGCTTCGATCAGGTCATGCCAAAGGTCGGCATTACGGACAGGTTGTTTAGATGCGTTTTTCCATCCATTGCGCTGCCATCCTTGCACCCATTTGGTAATGCCTTCACAGACATATTTGCTGTCGGTATGCAAAAGTACATTGCAAGGCTCGATCAATATGTTGAGCGCATTGATCGCGGCGAGCAACTCCATCCGGTTATTGGTGGTATCCGGATCGCCGCCGGAAATTTCCTTTTCATGCACGCCATAACGGATGACCGCCCCCCATCCGCCGGGACCGGGATTGCCTTTGCACGCGCCATCTGTAAAAATTTCGACTTGCTTCACATTAAGCCCCAAAAATTTTACAATTTATCGAAGCTATTGGTGTAAAAATCAAGCCGCCTTAGGAAGGCCAATGGGTCTTTTTGGGTCACAATCGCGCTTTTCGGCGTGTTTATCCAGTCATAACAGCGGGTGAGAAGAAAGCGCAGGCAAGCGGCGCGGGCAAGGACCGGAAAGGCTTCGCGCGTCGCTATGTCCATGGTGCGGCTTTGTTCATATCCTGTCAGGATGGCGCGGCCAATTTCGGGGAAATAGTCCCTGCCATCGCTTGAAAAGCTCCATGCCGCATGGGTTACTGCCAAATCATATCCGGTGACATCGGTGCAGGCGAAGTAAAAATCAATCAAGCCCGATACCCTATCGTCCAATATGAGCACATTATCGGGGAACAGATCGGCATGAATAGCGGATACCGGCAAGTGCGCGGGCCAATGCGCCTTGACATAATCACATTCGGCCATGATCCGAGCGGATAGCCCCCCTGCAATGCTTTCCAGTGCCGCCGATCCGCAGCGTTCCGCCAATGGACGGAAGGAGGAAACGCCTAGGCTGTTGGGCCGCATCATGGTAAAATCCGCCAAAGCATTATGCATTTCGGCCAATGCCTGCCCGGTTGCCTCGGCCTGCGCGGCACTGGGTGTTGACACCGAAAAACCGGACAGAAATTCGATCAGACAGGCGGGCCGTCCACAAAGCTGTTGTAACCATGCGCCGTCACGGTCGTCGATAAATCGCGGCACTTTGCACCCGGCG
The DNA here is from genome assembly GCA_012032285.1 of Sphingomonadales bacterium. Taxonomy (GTDB): domain Bacteria; phylum Pseudomonadota; class Alphaproteobacteria; order Sphingomonadales; family Sphingomonadaceae; genus Sphingorhabdus_B. The sequence goes on along the minus strand of JAAURJ010000033.1, from coordinate 3,365 downwards.
GTGTGCAAATGGGCGAGCAGCGCATGAAAAAACGGTAAGTCGCCGGGATCAACGCGCTTTTCATATAGGGTCAATATGAATTTGGAATGCGTTGTTTCGACAAAATAATTGCTGTTCTCAACGCCTTCCGCAATGCCTTTGATCGAAACAAGCTCCCCGACATCATAACGGGTAAGCAGCTTTGCGGCATCTTCTGCGCCAACCTGAGTATAAACCGCCATTATTTTGCCGCGCCAGATAACTCGCTTGCCAATTCCCGCGGCAATTTGAAGATGATGCTTTCCTCCGCCGTCGTCACCTGCTGCTCTGTTACATCGAAAAAACCAGCCAGATGATCAACAATTTCACGCACCAATATTTCGGGCGCAGAGGCACCGGCGGTAAGGCCCAATGTCCGAACATTGTCAAACCAAGCCAGATCAATCTCCTCTGCCCGTTGCACAAGATAGGATTTTGCCCCGCCACGAAGCGCAACCTCGACAAGGCGCAGGGAATTGGAGCTGTTCGGCGCACCGATGACGATTACAAGCTCGCATTGGCTCGCAATGGCCTTGACCGATTCCTGCCGGTTTGACGTGGCATAGCAAATATCCTCGCCCTTTGGCCCAACAATGGAAGGAAAGCGGTTCTGCAATATCTGGACAATGTCCGCTGTATCATCGACCGACAAAGTGGTTTGCGTTAAGAAAGACAGGTTTTCTGCGTCTTCTGGCTGGAATGCGTGGGCATCTTCGGCGGTTTCAACAAGCGACATTGTGCCTGCGGGCACTTGTCCGAATGTGCCGACGACCTCTGGATGGCCCTTATGCCCGACAAAGATGATATGGCGGCCTGCCTCCACCTGACGCTCCGCCTGCCTGTGAACTTTGGAAACCAGGGGGCAGGTGGCGTCCAAATAGGCAAGGCCTCTGTCCTGCGCATTTTGGGGCACCGATTTGGGCACGCCATGCGCGGAAAAAACAACATGGGCACCGTCGGGCACCTCATCCAATTCCTCGACAAAAATCGCGCCTTTGGCCTTCAGGCTGTCGACGACAAAGCGGTTATGAACAATTTCATGCCTGACATAAACCGGCGCGCCATGTTGTTCGAGTGCCAGTTCGACAATTTTGATTGCGCGGTCCACACCGGCGCAAAATCCGCGGGGGGCCGCCAATAGCAGTCGCAAGGGCGGCTTGGATTCGGGCATAGGGGATAGTTGTTCAGTCATCGGCAATGTCCTTTAAGTAATGTCTGCGCCAACGCCAAGCGCTTTCGGCTGTTGCACCGAAACAGTCTGGCGGATAAGGACCGATAACAATTTTCGCCCGTTAATGGCGGAAACCAGATAAAATAGCTGCAAGGATAGACCGGTAATGAAAAAAAGCGCCTTGATTTTAATGGCTTCTACGGCTGCGATGCTGATCTCCGCTTGCTCACGCGATGGCGATCTTGACATATCATCGGGCGTGGGCGTGAATATTACCCGGTCGGGCTGCCCTGCGGTGGCGGTGCCCGATGGCACAGGCGACATCACCCTGTTTAATGCGGGTGGGCGTCAGGATGCCGATGCGATTGATGTTGTCGCGGTTTTGACGAAGGTGCGGCCAGCCTGCAACGATACAGGCGAAAAAATCTATACAGAGGCCAGTTTTGAGGTGCAGGCAAACCGCCGCGATACGCGCGGTGCCCGAACGGTCACCTTACCCTATTTTCCACAGTGGTGCAGGGGGGCAGCGCGGTTGTCGCCAAACGGGTTGGTCAGGTGACGGTACAATTTGCCGATGGTCAGGCAAAGGCGACGGCAATGGGTAAAGCCGCCAGCTATATTGATCCAGCTAGTGCGCGTTTGCCGGACGATATTGTGGCCAAGATCACAAAGAAGCGCAAACCCGGCGATCCTGATGCTGCGCTCGATCCGCTTGCTGATCCAGAGGTAAAGGCTGCTGTCGTCCGATCCAGCTTTGAATTGCTCATCGGGTTCCAACTGACAGAGGATCAGCTGCGATATAATGTAACGCGCTGAGTATAAATATTATTCGGGATCCGGTATGGTCTGTGCCGCTCCCTATCCCTTTACTGGCGGTGCTCATGCGGGCGCCGCCAAGGCTGTAAGGATTTTTTGAAGTGACGATTTTCACGCATTTTGCGGCACTTGTCGGACAGGCGCTTGATCTGCTGGAGCAGGAAGGCGCGATTGAGGCCGGGCTGGACCGGTCCCATATAGCGGTTGAGCCGCCGCGCGATGCCGCGCATGGTGATCTTGCGATCAATGCCGCCATGGTGCTGGCCAAAGCGGCCCGGATGAACCCGCGTGCCTTGGCCGAATTATTGTCCCTGAAACTGACGGCTCATGAAGCGGTCGAATCGGTCGACATTGCCGGGCCGGGATTCCTGAACCTGCGCCTTTCGCCTTCTGTTTGGCTTGATGAGCTAAGCCAGATTGCGCAGGCGGGCGATGATTATGGCCGGTCGGACATGGGCGGCGGGCGCAGCGTTAATGTCGAATATGTTTCGGCCAACCCAACCGGACCCATGCATATGGGTCATTGCCGGGGCGCGGTGGTCGGCGACGCACTCGCCACCTTGTTGGAATTTGCGGGCAATAGGGTGATCCGCGAATATTATATCAACGATGCGGGCGGGCAGGTCGATGTTCTCGCCCGGTCGGTTTATTTGCGCTATCTGGAGGCGCTGGGCGATCCTATTGAAATCGCTGAGGGGCTTTATCCCGGTGATTATCTGATCCCTGTGGGGCAGAGGCTGGCTGAGCAATTTGGCGACCGGTATCGCGGGCGGGATGAAGGCGAATGGCTCGCGCTGTTCCGGGCAGAGGCGGTTGCCGATATGATGGACATGATCCGCGCCGATTTGAAGCTGCTTGGTATTGAACATGATATCTTTGCCTCCGAAGCGCAATTGCACGTGGAAGGCAAGGCGGATGCGGCAGAAGCGGAATTGCGCGCCCGTGACCTGATTTATGACGGCGTTCTTGAAAAACCAAAGGGCAAGGAGATTGAGGATTGGGAACCGGTGACGCTGCCGCTGTTCCGTTCCACCCGCTTTGGTGATGATCAGGACCGGCCGATCAAGAAATCGAGCGGCGCGTGGACCTATTTCGGGGCTGACCTTGCCTATCATTTCCAAAAGGCGCAGACGGCGGACGAGCTGATCAATATTTGGGGTGCGGACCATGCAGGCACCGTCAAACGGATTAAGGCTGCGGTTGAGGCGCTGACCGAAGGCAAAACGAAATTTGACATTAAATTGGTCCAGATGGTCCGGCTGCTCCGTGGCGGGGAGCCTGTTAAAATGTCGAAACGATCGGGCAGCTTTGTGACGCTGGCCGATGTGGCGGAGGAGGTGGGCAAGGATGTTGTGCGCTT
>JAAURJ010000074.1 GCA_012032285.1 Sphingomonadales bacterium | reverse complement strand
ACAAGTTACCGATCACCGGCAAATCACCCAAAAAGGGTATTTTTCAATTGTCCGGCGCTCATCATCATTCAACAGGCCGCCAATCGCCATGATTTCCCCGTCCTGCGCGACCATAGTTGTCTGAAACTGCCTTTTGTTGACGATCAGGTCGCTGGACCGAGAAGAAACGGGGCCAGCAACGCTCGACACCTCCTGATTGATATACATGGTCACTTCGCCATTATCATTGACCTGCGGTGTGACCTCCAATTTGATGCCAACCTCCTGACGCTGCACCGTGCGAAAGGCATTGTCGAAATTATCGGACAAGGCTTCCCCCGTGCTTACCGGTATTTCCTGACCGAACAGGAATTTCGCCTGTTTGTTGTTCAGCGTGGTGATATGCGGGGTCGCTAGCAGATTGCTGTTGGTATCGGATTGCACCGCGTTGATGATAGCACCGAAAACATTGCTGCCCGACTGCACCGCAAAGCCGCCCAGACCACCCGTCGCACCCAATATAGATGCAGCTGCCGCCTCTTGCAGGCTGGTGCCAAGTGCGCTGCTTGTGGTGGTAACAGTGGTGGTGCCGTTGACCGTTGTGGTTTGCCGGTTCAATTCTTCTGCGCCCAATGCCCCCGCTATCGTCAAAATATTAGGCTGCGCATTGGAATAGCTGGTCGATACAATGGTGCGTTTTCACCCGCAAACAGGAATTGAACGCCCAGACGCTTGGCTGCATCATTGCCAATTTCGACCACAATCGCCTCAATCACTACCTGTGTCGGACGACTGTCAATCTGACGGATCAACTCGCCCAATTGCCGCTGCACATCGGGGTTCGCCGCGATTATCAGGGCATTGACGCCTTCATAACGGGTGACAATAACCGGGCCGCGTTTGGCAATGCCGCCGCCATTGCTGCTGACCGCCACAGGGCCGGTGGAAACAGGCGCAGCGCTCGATACCGTCGCTTGCGCCGATCCGCCGTTGGCAGCGGGCGATACGACCGGCGCAGAGGAAACAGACGGCTGCGTAGATTGCGACTGATTGGCGTCGCTTTCCTGTCCGCCAATCAACGCCTGTATCGTTGGCAGCAACGTGCCGGCATCGGCGTGCTGCAAATTATACACCCGGATTTCAGCCCCTGACTCCGCGCGATTATCGAGATCGCGTGCCATGGCGGCAAAGCGGGATACCGAGGTTGGATCCCCGCGCAGGGCGATCGAATTGCTGCTGTCAAAGGCCACTATCGTTACCGGTGATGACGCGCCTTCGCCCGATCCTTGACCCGCCAAAGCCTGAAGCGAGGTCGCAATTTCACGTGCCCCTGCATTTTTGAGCGGGACAACCTGTGTCGCGGCGCTATCGCGGTCTATTTGCCGGATCAGATCGCGCATCCGGCGAATATTATCGGCATAATCGGCCACGACCAAGCTGTTGGCATTGCGGTTGGCTGTGATTGACCCTTCCCGGCTGACCAGCGGGCGAAGCGTTTCAACCGCCGCTGTGGCATCAATTGATCGCAAGCGGAATACTTCGGTGACAAATTGGCTTGCGGTGCTGTTTTTCGATCCAACCTGTGTCGGCTGTGTCGCGGCGCCATCGGCCATCTGGATACGGTACCCCCCTCCGCGCATTGGTATGGCAACCAACCCATTCGCCCGCAAGGTGGATAGAAATACTTCAAAATATTCAGACCGCGACAGCGGCCGGTCGGTCACCACCGATACCTTGCCCTGCACCCGGCCGTCGACAATGAATGTCTTGCCCGTCACCCGCGCCGCATCCTGGACAAAGGCACGGATATCGGCCTCCCGAACATTGAGCTGATATTGTGCTGCGGCGGGCTGCGCCAAGGTGAGGGCGCCCAGCGCCGCCATATGGATCAAAAATTTCTTCATGGCTTTTCCAATATGATCGCCACGGGAATCTTCTGACCGCCGCGTTCCACCTGCACCGACAGCCGCGCACCCGGGCTGAATTGTGATGCAAGATCGGATGGCGACGACACCGGTTTCCCGTTCACGCTTGTGATAATGTCGCCGCTCTGTAGACCTGCTGATCGCAAAATAGAACCATCGTCTTTTGCCGATACGACAAGGCCGGTGATTTTCCCCCCTTCATTCCGCGGCGCCAGCCCGACATTTTTGGTCAGATTTTCAGGTGACAGCGTAGCTTGTGCCTTGGAGATTTCCGCCTCCGACGTTGGCTGTGTCGTCGCCGAGGGCGCGGGCGCAGCCGGGGTTACATTTTCCGCTGGAACCGATTGATCGAGATATAATTTTTCCAGCACGCCGTTATTACGTATGACCACATGGTCAAAGGCAACCGCGTGTAAGGTGACGCCGGGCATGATTTCCTGTCCCACGGCGATGCTTTGTTGTATACCTTCAGGATCGGCAATAATGGCGGAACCGCCGCCCGATGCCTCATTGCTTCTTATGCCAAAAAGCGTGATGGCGAGCGATGTTATGATTTCATTCCCGCTATCCACCGCAGTGCTGGCGCTATTGCTGTTTGGGAAAAAGGGATCAAAGGTGGAAAATAGCTGCTCCCGCTCCGATGCAGACAGGGAAGGCGGGACGGGCGGCTGCCAATTGCCAACAGGCGCAACCGGGGTCGCAAAGGCCCAGAACAGCCTGGCCAATTGAACAATCAAAAATAGCAAAAGGATCGCCCATAAAAACGGAAATAACGAGAGTTGCGGCAGGCGCCCCCCGATACTCTTCCCGCCATTTGCAAAGGATAATGTCACGAATCAGACCCCTAATATTGAAAACTTCGCTAGGTCTACACGATTACGCCAGCGTGACGGGTAAATTTCAAAAATGTGACAGCAGTGGTTGGACGATGCGGGGAGTGACGCACCGCCCTGAGGAAAAAATTTGGGGACAGAAGATGCCAAGCCAAAATTATAGCCAGAGCGCTTTTTTTGCCCCCAAAGTTTAGAAAGTGATCGACAGGCTGGCAGAGAATGTCCGCCCTACATTATAAAGATTGTAGAATATCCGGTTATCGCCGCTTTCTTGAAATTCCTGATATTTGGTGCCGGTAAGATTACGGGCTTCCAGTTTGAGTTCGGCCTCTACGCCGCCAATTTTCACGCCTTGACGCATAACGAAATCGAGCTGGATACCCGGCCTTTCGATAATGTCGGGCTGTAAAGAGGCACCGCGCGCGGTTACCCGGTCACTGGCATAAGAGAATAACAATGTCTGCTGTGACAGCGTGTCTGTATCCTCAAGGCCCAATTGGATGTTGATCAAATGGTCCGATTGCCCGGTAAGCGGCTCGCCATCGCGGAAAAAGTCCGTAGCATTGGTTGACGCACTTGCAAACACAGCGACCGGATCATCGGCATTAACCGAAATATTCGATTTCGTATATGTATAGTTGGCAATCGCAACCACACGGCGATTATCCCAAAATGGGCTGTCGCTGTCGAAATTAAAATATTTCTGTGTTTCCAGTTCCGCACCATAAAGCTTGGCTTGCGGCGCGTTGGCAAAGCTGGAAACGACGGTATTGTCGCTAAAGCTGGCGAATGTTTCGATCGGATTATCTATCTGTTTATAAAACCCAGTTACAGAAATCCGTTCATCACGGCCGAGATAATATTCCGCACGGCCCTCCACATTGAAAAGCTCGCTATCTGTGAGCAATGGATTACCGCGGAATTGCCGGTTTGAATCAGGATCAAAATAGGTCTGGAAAATCAACTCACGAAACTGTGGCCGTGCTATGGTTTTCGATGCGTTCAAACGGAACTGTAAATCGTCACCCAATTTATAGGTGATGGTCGCAGCCGGCAGCCAATAGTCATTGTTCAAATTGGTTCCGGCCAAAGAGGCTGTTGGCACGTTGAACACTTGAACCGGCGTAACCGATTGCTTGGCGGTTTCATAGCGAACACCAACGTTGACACTCAAATCATCGGTAATGTCGGCCTGCAACTGCGCATAGCCTGCATGGTTGCGAAGAGCCGCATCAAACACGGGATTCGCTTCGTTGGTATCAATCAAGGCAATGTTAAATCCCTGAATGATCGAAGGTTGCAGCAATAGATCAGGGCGTAACAACGATACGCCTGTTGGCAGACTGCTTGGTGCGGTAAACAGAAAATCGCGCCGTTCTGTTCGCCTGTTCGTATCCGAATAGGCATAGCCAACAGTTCCGGTGATGGTCGGGGTGAAGCGATAGGAAAGGTCGGCTCCTGCCGAATATAAATCTTCGTTCAGGTCGCTATAGCTGACTGAGGCGCTTCCTTCTTGGCCATTGTTGAGCCGGTTGATAAAAAATGCGCCAAATGGATCAGTCGCAGAATTACTGCGGAAATATTCGAAGCTAAATTCATTAGGCGCTTCCCGCTGCGAATTGGCGTAACCGGCACGAATGTCCAGTCTCAGGTCATCCATCGGGCGCAGCTCGGCCACGATTTGGGTGTCGATTAACTGACGCTCAAACCATGCGGTATCCTGCTGCTGCAATGTCGCTGTTGGCGAAGTTGTCTCCCGCGTACCAATGCCAATACGAGCCTGTTTCAAGGAATCGCGAATATAAACATTGGTCCAACGCAATTGATTTTCACCAAATTCCAAACCAAATCCCAACAGGCTATTTACGACAATACGGTTGTCGGTAATAACGCGCCGAAAATCGAGCTCAGTTTGCGAAAGATCGGCCGTTGCAGCTGTTTGCTGGATCGTATCACGGGTCCGCAGTTTGTTGCTGTAACCGGCAGACGCAATGATGCCAAGGCGCGCATCGCCAATGTCAAAGGCCGTACCTGTGCTGAATGAGCCAGAGAAATTGGGTTGCTGGTGCGGGACAGTTTGCACAAGCACATCACGGGCATTTACCAGCTCGCTTGCCAATGCCTGTGTATTGACAGACCCTAGGCTGATGCGTTCGCCGCTTGCCAGAAAAGAGGACAATGCGGACGGCAAATCACGATTGCCATTGTCAAATCCAGTCCAATCCGAGCTGCTGCCAAAATAGGTATAGCCCAGTTCATTGGTCGATTCTGAATCCCAGCCAATGCCGCCACCGATCGTGACAAAGGTTTCTTCCGGCACTGCTTTTGTGGTCAGATTGATCACACCGCCGCCAAATTCGCCAGGGAAATTAACCGAATAGCTTTTTTGAACAAGCGATGATGCAATAACACTTGTCGGGAAAAGATCCAGCGGCACCACCCGTTTCAAAGGTTCGGGGCTGGGAAGAGGCGAGCCATTAAGCAATGCCAGCGAATAACGGTCACCCAGACCGCGGACAAAGACAAAACCATTGCCGACCACACTTAAACCAGTGACGCGGCCTAATGCGCCTGCAATGTCGCCTTCGCCGGTTCGCGCAATATCCTCATCGGACAAAACCGAAACAACCTGCGGCGTATCACGCACCGGGTTGCTGCGCCGTCCGCGAACCACAATACCATCGTCAAAACCGCCACCGGGAACCGATACATCCACCTGATCCTGCGCATCATCACTAGCAGCATCTTGAGACTGGTCCAAATCCGCATTCTCTTCTGCTTCTGCTACAGGCTCATCGGACGGCGGCGTTTCCTGTGCGAGCGAAATTGAAGGAAAGGCGATCGCGGTAGAGATCAGCAATAATGATTTAAAGCCGGGCAGCTTTGACATGATATAACCCCTTGGTAAAATTTCGAAAAAGCGGAGCGCCGCAAATCTGCCGCGCTCCGCTTCATTAGCTTTGCATCAAATCACGAGGTCGGCAGCGAGGTGCACATTCCACCCGAACCACCAAAATTGGCAGTAACTGAATTACAGGTCCAGTTTTGATACCATGTGTCATTGGCATCCTTGACCGCACCGACATAGGTGGTGGTGTCAAAGAAACTCGCAATGGTTTTAGGATCAAATGCGGCAACCGCCGTTTCATTGGCTCCGTTAACGAAAAGGTTCGTCAATGACAGGGTAAAGGCCGAATTGTTTCCGTTCGAACCGCTGCCGAAGATAGTGGAAACATCCGCAGCGCTTACACCGTTGCTGCCAACAAATGGAGACGCCGTGCAACCCGCCATCACGAAAGAGCGGAAGAAAGGAGCACCCGCTTCGTCAATCGCCGCATTCACGGTTGCCGATGCGGTTTGTGTCCGGCTGATACGAAGGCACGGATTTTCAGGCGAAGACAATACGCTGTTAACAATTGAATAGTCTGCACCGCCGCGGATCAAAATTGATGCACCCGCGCTATTGGCTGCTCGGCGCTGGATAAAGGTCGCATTGGCAACTTTTGTATTTTGACGGGGATTGTCGCCATCAACGCTGTTATCCGAATCTGCTTCGATCATCGAATCGCCGCTACCATCCGAACGTTGCACCGCGATCACATATTGGAAGTTCGCTTTCACACCGGTGTCAGTATCCAGATTGTCGTCTTCAGCGCCAACAGCCACGAAATATTTCATGTTGACCACACCACCAAAAAATTCAGCGGCATCGTCCGAGCTGTTGAAAGATTGGATATGATCCAATTGGGTGCCGCTGCCGATACCTGAAGTTGTCAGGGCTTGCAGTTCGCTATTCGCAGACAACACAAAACCGGAATATCGGATTTGAACAAAGCTCATCCGGCCGCTGTTATCAGCAGAGTTCGCGCCGCCATAAAGCGCAGGGTCAACCGCGCCCTCTGTCTGACGTTCACAAGCGGTTGTTCCAGGCGCTGCTGCAGGTGCAGCACAATCGGTAATCGGTGCACGGCCCATAAGAACAACACCGCCCCATTGACCCGACGAATTGTCATTGTTCAAACCAAGGACGTTGTCGCGGCTGGTAAAGATAATCGGCTGTGTTGCAGTTCCCACAGCGCTAATGCGGTTACCGCGGTTCACGGCAAGCCAAGATACGCCGGTGCCGCCATAGACGATCACGCCCGGTTCAATGGTCAAAGTAACATCTGTATTGGTCGAAGACGGACCTTGGTCTGTGCCCACGTCAACACGGCCAGGCAGCTGATACAGAACGCCGGCAATTTTCGGCAAGGTCGAACTACGGTTGATACGCGCAGGCAGGCTGCACACACGATAGGTGCCGGTTGGGCCAGAGATAGTGCCCGCATCGGTAAGACCTTGAGCATCCGCAATAGTGGGGCATCCCGACGCAGGCGTCACCAAAGTTGACACAGGGTGGGGGAGGAGGCGGTGGGGGAGGAGGGTTAGTAGTGTTGTTATTGATCGTAACATTTCCACCTTCACCGGGCGAAGCGATATTATCAGCTCCGCAACCAGCAACAACCGCCGCCGCAGCCGTTGCAAAAACTATCCCACGCAATTTGGGGTTCATCATTTTAATTCTCCACAACAAATTTGTTCGCCCGGCACTGGGCAATTCAGACGGCATGGAGAAGAATCAAACAGCCCCCGACCGACTTCGAGGCCCGTCTAGGAGCGGCTAGTGACCGGCAAATGAGTTATTAGAGACATTAAGAAGAAAGTTTTTTGACAATAAGATGACATTGCCTGGCCATCCCGATGAGTATGGCTGTAATCTACTCTTTTATAGATATGAGACTGTGCAAAAAGAAAGGAGAGCGAAAGCCCCCCTTAGGGTCAGGCCCTATTAAATGCCCATTCGAGGTTTGAGGCCATTTTGTTCAGTGCAAGGCGGCAAGCGCTGGGCTTAGTGGTTCTAAGTCCAAGCTTGCCAACGCAGCAATGGACAAAATGGGTCAAATCCTGCGGACATTAAAATGGCTTCGATCTCGAAACAAAATGCCCTTGCAGGCAGAATAGCTGCCTGCGGCGTGCATTTTGCTCCAATATCTTCGCCATTTTGA
>JAAURJ010000073.1 GCA_012032285.1 Sphingomonadales bacterium | reverse complement strand
ATAAGCCACTCTATTATAACCAATCTATCTCGAATGATCGATCAGAAGAATTGAAAAGATACGATCCACCCTCATGGTGTGAGTTGCAACCGCTCGCCCGCAATTATGGCAGGTGCATTATTGAGACGCAGATAAACCGTAGCTTATGAAGGCCCTTGCAACATTTTGGCATATGCCTCCATGTTTTTGCAACGTCCTGATTTTGAGCTGCGGCGGGCGGCGACAATAACAAGCCCCCCCGCCGCCGCAATCACGATTGCTAATTTCATTTCATTTCCTTCCGTTAAGTTACCCATTACCAACCCGTTCGCCGTCCATCGCGCCGATCGGGGTTCTTTCGGTCATCGCCTTCAAGAGCATCGCGTTTCACGCTCAGTTCGACGCCATTAGGGGTATGGCGCGTGTGCATATCCGCTTCCCGAACGCCATTGCGCCGGGCCCATCGCACTTTCCTGAGCCTGTTGTTCCTACAAACATCGCATGGCTTTGTTCGAGCATCCAGGGATAAGGAATGCCCGCAATCAGATAGGGCCGGTGTATGTTGAGCTTGCCCGGTCAATAGAAGAAAGCGCCTTTGCTTCGTTCACGCTTAAAGGCGGTGTCATCTCTTCGCATTGCAGTTTGAACATCTGATAATTATGCGCGCGCACTTCTTCATTAAGTATAGGCGCTTCGACAAGCATTGCGCCGCGCTCATGACGTTCTGTTAGGATGGCTTTTCCCCGCCTATTGGAAATATCGATGAACCAGATGGTCAGCGGAATGGCGATGAACATTGAAATGAATGCAGAACCAAAAAAACAGCGAACCGCTTTGTCCCAGGCGTGATCGACTGCAGGCGAATAAGGCACAGCGGAATGATCATCGTGCGCAGCGAACCATTGGGCAATGTGAGGTTGATTATTTTCCCGGATCGAGGTCCATCATTGACCAAACGGACGAATAAAGCCGCATCAAGACAAGGCCAGTTTCATGATCTTTCATCATGATCGACATGGTGATAGTAATCGCCGGGACGAAAGTGAATAACCAGATCAGAAGCGGGATACGAATGCCCGCCCATGTCATCATGATTTCATGAGATATGAGCTGCGATCCGCGTGTGAAATTTCCTGAATTGCGGGTAATTTTTCCGCGCGCAGAATGATGCTCTATCGTGGCAGCTTTTCCATTGAAGCGAATGTCATTTTTTCGCATGATGGACCTGCATTATTTGCTCAACATCCTCGACCAAACGCAAACGGTCATCTTTAGAATGTTTGTCGAGCAGATATTTCATGCCCTGCCCCAAGAATTCTTGGAGAAAATAATAGCGGGTTTGATCGAAGCTATGTTCGAGCTGTGTCAGGGGTAAACCTGCCAGCAATGCTTCGCGTGCTATATTGGTAATGCCAAGATTGCGCTTCTTGGCTTCTGCCTGAAGAGCAATATGAATGTCCACCGGAACGCGGACCGTGATACGTAACTGTCTTTCCACTACAGAACTCCTCGCAAGGGCTCTGGTGGCTGTTTCGGAAGCTATGTTTTAGCATATTGGACGCTTTACGCAACACTGTAATGCGCGGACATATGCACGTGAATTTATCTCTATTATTCAAACATATGAGCAGTGTAAGTGCCGACGCACGCATATGCGTCCCCACGGGAAAATCTTATGTAACTGATATAGCAGGGAAATTTCAACGGACATCCGTAAAGGGTGTGCTACTTTTTAGGGACTTTCATTTTTCTCCCTCGATCGTTGGTCTGGCTTTCTGTTTTTGGCCTTCGGAATATCCTGATGATGCATCTGGGCCGTAGGGCTGAGCTGAATGGCAGCGCCAAATTCCAGCTAGAACATGCTACAGTATGACATTGCCAACTGACATAATATAACGGATTGCACCGATCAAAATCATGCACAAGAACAGGTTTTGCTGTGCCCTACCCCGGCTATTTTCCGGCACAAAAATTGCATCTTCTGGGTCTGATTTTTATCGCTATCTGGTTAGATTATGACTGCGCTTTTACAGTCATAATCTAACTCATATTTACGTATATTTGACGGTCTAGCATCGATGCGAAAAGCTCTTTTAACATGCCTTGACCAGTCATCATTTTCGCTGCGATTTTGCTTGGAGCGGTCCATGTGAAAGGTCACATTGCGCTTGGCTTTCTGACGTATGAAAAAATCATCACAACCGACGATATATGGCCATGGATCATTTTCATCGCGTTCCATCACATGAACGTCATCACTGACATCATAAAAGGCCTGCATGAGGGCCTGATCCTTGTTTTGAACATCGGCCACAACAATATCAAAATGCGGTTTCAGATCACCCAGCGCCGCGCCCAGATATTGGGCATCTTTTGCCTCGATAAGAAGGTCGGGCATCATGGCAATTCCGTCAGAGCCATCGCATAATCGAACGTCAAAAATCCTGCGTCTTTGGGTAAATCCGATAATCGCGTGCGGGGGCATATATCGGCTATTCCAATCGGCTTCCTCAAGCGGCCTGAACAGCTGATATATCTCTTCGATATTGTTGAACCGAAGCGGGCCAAGCATGGTGGTTAAATGTCTTGCTGGCGAGGTGTCTATCGCCAATATGCGCATATTTTCCCGCTTTGCCTGCACGATGAGTTCAAAGGCCTGCGCGGTCACACCTGTGCCGCCTTTCAAAGACATAACCGATATGATTTGCATATTCACTCTCCTGATTATTTTATAGATTTTTGCACTTTCATTCCGCCAACCCAACGATTTGAAATTTGCCGTCTACCTCATCAAAACGGTAGGCACTGCTCGCTGTATTTTCCTCGCCATTTTTGAACGCCAGCTGCACGTCAAATTCACAAAACTGGCCGGGCTTATTGACCGCTTCTTTGCAGCGTATATTGCTTACAGACTTTATTTTCGCCTCGGCCAGCGCTAAGGCTTCTTGTGCCTCAGCTTTTTGCGCGCGCGATGTTTCTCCATGCGATTTGCTGACGCTGTCACCATCGTCATTGGCCGTTGCACTGTCCTTGAAAAAGGGATTATTTTTAAGCTTATTCTCAATTCTGGCGGACCGCGCTGCGCTTTTGGCAAAGCTTTCGGACTGGTCGATTAAGAAGCGCCCGCGTTCCTGCAATGCGGCTTGTTCACGGGGCCAATTATCGCGTACGGCTTGTTCCACATCGCTGTCACTGGGCGCGCAGGCGGTGAGCGGCACGCTGACTGTCATGGCTGCGGTTAGATAGAATAGAATAGATAGTTTCAATTACGCCTCCCTGGTTCAAAGAGGCATCACCCGAAGCCGGGTGTTCGTAACTCCGCGTCTCCACAGAGCGCCGCCACCTTTAGGCGGACCCTGGACATGCGCGACGGCCACCCGGCCACCATAAAGTGACCGGCGAAGACGAAGTGAGGTTACGAAGCCTCACAGCCGGGACATACCGGCTGCGCCCGCATCATGAAATGAAGCCAGCAAGACTGCAAGCAAAACTTATCCATCATGCATGCACCGTATTAGGCACCACTCCCCTGCTCTGTTTTCATTCCCTGTCCGGTAAAGCCTGTAAACATTCCCCGCCCATGAGATCCTCACCTGCACCGCGCGCAGATGCGGTCAAGGCCGCAAGCGATAGCGCCGCGCCTGCGCCAGCAGGTTCAGCCTTGACGGCAGCGAGCACGGTGCGACGCGTTAATCTTGAGTGTGTAAAATCCCACTGCCCTGCTGTGCAGCCGCAAAAGTCTACGGGCTAATAGGCGCTATCACGGCCAAAATTGATATTGGGTGATAGCGGCAGCTAATTGAGCGCCTGAATCAATCTCAGGTCATTGATTTAGCGCGGCGATGTGACGCATCGCAATTTCTACTGCCGGATTAAGCTGCCGAAGGACGACCTCATTTCATTGGGGACACCCGACCGGGATGCCGCGCGGGACCGCACTTTTGACCATGACGCCGATGTGCGTTTTTGGCTCAAGCATGCCGTGCCGGTAGCGCGCAATGCGCAGGCATTGCGGATATTTTGGATAAAGATGTGGATATGGAAGGTCGTTGTTGCGTTTATGGATATTTACGGATATAAATACGGATATGTCTATCAACACCGACACCCTTGCGATTACGCCGCAAATGCTCTCGCTCATTGCCGAGATTGACGAGTTCAAAGGCGCATGGCGCGCCTTGGGAACGCTTGCGCCGGATCGCCTCTCTGCCTTGCGGCACGTGGCTACGATTGAAAGCATCGGCTCCTCGACGCGGATCGAGGGGAGCAAATTGTCCGACAGCGATGTCGAGCGGTTGCTTGCCAACCTTGAAATCCAGACATTTGAAACCCGCGACGAGCAGGAGGTGGCAGGTTATGCCGAGGTGATGGAGTCGGTCTTTGCGTCTTTCGATGCGATTGTGCCGACCGAAAACCACATAAAGCAGCTTCACCGCGATTTGCTAGCGCACAGCAGCAAGGATGCGCGGCATCGCGGAGACTATAAGACCAGCACCAATAATGTCGTCGCGCTCGATAGCGACGGCAAGGAAATTGGCATCGTTTTCGAGACGGCACCACCGTTCGACACGCCGCGATTGATGACCGAGTTAATCGCATGGGTAAATGAAACGCTCGATCAGAAGCAACTTCACCCGTTACTTGCCATTGCGATCTTCACGGTCGTCTTTCTTCAAATCCATCCGTTTCAGGATGGCAATGGCCGTTTGTCGCGGGTGCTAACGACGCTGTTGTTGCTACGCAGCGGTTATGCTTATGTCCCGTATTCCTCACTCGAAAGTCTGATCGAAAGCACCAAAGACGGCTATTACCTGTCCTTGCGCCGGACGCAGGGAACGATCCGCAGCGATGCGCCCGCATGGGAGCCGTGGATTGTCTATTTCCTGACCTCGCTCCAGCGCCAGAAGGCGCGGCTTGAGGCGAAGATCGAGCGCGAGAACTTGCTGATCGTCAATCTGCCCGAACTCTCGGTGCAGATTCTCGAACTGGCAAAAGCGCATGGGCGGATCACGGTCAGCCAGATTGTGGGTATGGCGGGCGCAAACCGCAACACGGTGAAGAAGCATTTGCAGGCGCTGGTTTCGGCCAATCATCTTGCGCAACATGGTAGCGGCAAAGGCACATGGTATGGCCGCGCCTAAGGCGTAGAGAACTACACGATACCGATAAACCAATTCCCAATTCCGCAAAACCTCTCCCGAGTTGCCACCAATTACAACCGGCGCAACGGCGATACTTGGAAATCCGATCCGCAGTGGCGCCGCATCAAAACGCTAGACTGAACAACATTCACGCATTATAGGAACAAAGACATTCAAACTATCATAGCGAGCCTAATATGCATTCAGAAGTTACCCGTATTGCCGAATTGGCTGAAGCTGGTGAGCGGATGATTGAGCGGCTTCGCAAGAAAGCCTTTCTGCCCGAATCGCGCAAGGGGCTGTCGGTGCGTTATGGCATAGCCGAGGCGGCGGCGCTGCTGGGCTGTTCGACGAACCGCATTCGCATGGCCGAGGATGATGGGCGCCTGCCCCCTCCCCCGCCGACCGAAAATGGCCGCCGTCCGGGCTATTCGATTGAGGATTTGCTGCATATGCGGCAGGTGCTGGATGCCTCCCCTGCCCGCGCGCCGCTCGATACGCCCGCCATTATCGCGGTGCAGAATTTCAAGGGCGGTGTTGGCAAATCCACCGTCACCACGCATCTGGCGCATTATCTGGGCGTGCAGGGATACCGCGTGCTTGTCGTCGATTGCGATAGTCAGGCGACGACGACGACCTTGTTTGGCTTTAACCCGCATTTCAACATTACCCGCGAACAGACGCTTTATCCCTATTTGTCGATTGAGCCGACACAGGCGGATTTGCTTTATGCGGTGCAGAAAACGCCTTGGCCCAATGTCGACCTGATCCCGTCGAACCTGGAACTGTTTGATGTGGAATATGAGCTGGCAGCATCGGGCGCAGATGGCGGCAGCGTGCTGGCCTCACGCTTTCGCAAGCTGAAGGCGGGCCTGCTCGATCTGGCGCGCGGATATGACATTGTGCTGCTCGATCCGCCCCCTGCGCTGGGCACGATATCGCTCGCGGTGATGCAGGCGGCCAACGCGCTGCTCGTCCCGCTGGCGGCGACCACGCCCGATTTCTGCTCCACGGTGCAATTCCTGTCGATGATGGAGCAGGTTACCGAGCAGCTGATGAATGCAGGCATTGAGGTCGATTATGACTTCGTCCGGCTGCTCTGTTCAAAATTCGACGCCAATGATCCCAGCCACGCGATGGTGCGGCAGATTATGGAGCAAAGCTTTGGCCCTGCGCTGCTGCCCGTGCCGATCCTGGAAAGCGCGGAAATCAGCCACGCCGCGATGCGCATGATGACGATTTACGAGCTGGAACGCCCCATCGGCACCGCGCGCACGCACAAACGCAGCCGCAACAATCTGGACGAGGCCATGGGACAGATAGAGGCGCTGGTCCGCCGCGGATGGGGCATCGCACAACCCGCTAGCGAGCGCGAGGTGGTAAACGGATAGCCGCTCTTGCTGCTAACAGGATAGCATGATAGACGTCTATCTACTCCAATATGTTAGACCAATCCCGGTATGAAGGAATAATGAGATGAACGCACAGACCCGCAAATGGACGATTACAGTCGATGAGCAGACCGACATCAGCCTGCGCACGCATCTGGCGCAAAAAGGCATGAAAAAGGGCGACCTATCCAAATTTGTAGAGGAAGCCGTGACATGGCGGCTGATTGATCAAACGATGGCCGATATACAAAGCCGTTTTTCGGATATGGAGAGCGACGAAATTGAAGCACTCATCGACGAAGCAATCGCTTGGGCGCGCTCTCCTGAGGGTATAGCGAGCGATAAGATGGATGAAGACAGGCCATAAATGCGCGTTGTAATCGATACGAATATCTGGATCAGCAGTCTGATCAATCCAAATTCCAACTCTGGCATTCTGATACAGCGCGCCAAAAAGGGTAAGTTTGAATTGGTGGTTTCAGAATCGCAATTCGCCGAGTTTCGGCGCGTCAGTCGGTATGTTAAATTGAAAAGTAGATTCCTGCCAGCGGAGGCAGGGAGGCTGACTAAGGCATTTCGCAAGGTCGGCATAGCCGCAGACCCCCTGCCCCGCGTTGATCGTTCGCCCGATCCCGATGACAATTTTCTGCTGGCAATGGCCGAGGCATCGCAGGCCGATTTCCTGATTTCCGGTGACAAGCGTCACATCATATCGCTGGAAAGCCACGGGGACTGCCGCATCTTGACGCTCACACAGTTTATTGAGGAAATGAGCGGATGACCCAAGAAACCCCTTTCCTACACAGCAATGTTCCCATTATGTACCTCGTCATTTCGGGAACGGAGGATGAATGATGGCTAAAAAACAATCAGACTATCTGGCAAGCTTGCTGGCGGATGAAGATGATGAAGCGCCGGGGCGCAAGGATGACAGCCGCCCGCTCGAAACGAAATCTGCGGCGGGCCCATCTGTGCAGGCGGCGGGTTCTCCCCTGCCCTCTTCTGCCAACCCGGCGGCCCCAAAACGCGGCGGCATGACGTTGCTGGGCCGTGAAAGCGCGCTGGCCCGCGTGGCGTCTGGCGAAGTGAAACAGGTGACGCAGCTGCTGCTCGATCCGGCGCGGGTTCACATAGCGAACGACCGCGCCGCGCTTCACCGCTGCCGGCCGCACTCGGCGTCGCGGCGTCCCGCAGACGCAACTCCATCAGCGGCTGGCCGACCTCGACGCTGCGATCTTCGGTGCGCCGGACAATATCGAAGCGCTCGCCGTTGGTGAGGATAATTGGCGTGATCAGACTCTTGGCGCGTTGCGCCAGCAGATCGATGTCGAAACTCAGCAACCGATCGCCGGCGCGCACCCGCTGGCCTTCGCAGACATGAGCCATGAAGCCCTCGCCCGCGAGCGCGACAGTATCGATCCCCACGTGCATCAGCATTTCGACGCCGGCGTCGGAGCGCACGCACAGCGCATGGCCTGTGCGCGGCAGCGAGATTACATCACCGTCGAAGGGCGCGAACAGCACGGCGCCGATGGGGTCGATAGCCACGCCATCACCCATCATGCGCTCGGCGAATACGGCGTCCGGCACCTCGCTAA
>JAAURJ010000072.1 GCA_012032285.1 Sphingomonadales bacterium | reverse complement strand
CTTCGATCTTGCGCATCTGCGATACACTCAACAACGGTAACTCACTCATCAAGGGAACCTCCTTCGTGCCACCCTTGAATCAATCATATCACCAATATGCAAGCAATTTAATGCATCCTGAGCCTAATCTATCTTCGCAACAATCTTTATTGCAGTGTTACGGCATTTCCAAATCGAACGCGCTAAAATGACGTTCAGTACAATCGCCTCATACAGAAAAAAATATACCGGAGAGCCGGCGAGCATGGACGCCCCCAATACCAAAGTGCGGTAATTCGCTCCCAACGGTGAAAGCCCCTTAAGAACGGGGAGATATGCGCACTTAATGACCTGCCGGTTGGCCTCGATATGCGTAATGTCGCTTGCCGCACGGTCGATACAAGCTTCGATCTTCGCCGCGCCGGGGGCTAATATTTTTCCCAAAAAAAGATAAATATAGGCAAGTGATCGCATAATAAAATTAAGCGACACACTTTGTTGCACCGGTGTCCGTAGCCAAGCCGTTCCGTAAACCCAATATTGATATTGGCGGCGCTGCACTTCATAATGGTTTGCCTGCACAATCCGGCTCAATCCTGCGCAGATTCCCAGAACATAGCCTTCAGTGCCAATCAGCCTGCCAAGCATTATAATCAAGAGAAGATATAGCGCGATGTGGCTGATATAGTCGCTTAATCCGTCGATCAATTCGCCCATAGCACTGCTGCGCCCTGTCATTCTCGCCAGATCCCCGTCGGTGCCATCCAGAATATGCCAACTGATATGGCACAGCAGCGCCAGAAAAATCGCATAGGGCCATAAATTGGTGGAATATAGCCCGGCGGCCAGAAGCACCATTGCTCCGCCGGCAACTGAAACTGCATTTGGGGATACCCCCGACGGCTTTAGCGCAGTGGCAAGTCGTAGCGCTATCGGATGGTAAATATAGAAATTTAAGGCATCTTCCAATTCGCGCGGACGACAGAGATTGATGATTGGGTTCGTGCGCCCGGCCACGCCGCTTTGATCTGGAGTCGTCATCACAATTGAATTCCGTCTTGAAGTCCAGCAGTGACGGCGGTGAAATAGCTTGCGCTGCTTTCCCAGCCTAAGTATAAAATCTGCAATTAGCTTAGTCTGGCGGTTTTGCAAGCATATGTATAGGTTGCTTTTTCTGTTTTCTTCACCGCAAGCGGCAAATTATTTGGCGGCGGGTATCCCCGCGGCCGCCCGCGCCGCATTAGAAGCCGAGCGTGCGGCGAAGTCAGGCAATATTTCACGCGTCATCATCGCGGTTCCGCATGGTTGGACTCCGAGCCGTTTTTGCATGGCAGAAATGGTCCGGCTGGCTCCCAATATTACGATCGATGTTGCAGATTCCTGTGCGCTTGCTTCAACGAGCGATGCCGTAATTTTGAAAGGGGAATCGTTGCCTGATGGGGCGCAGATTACCGCAATAATCGCGAGCCGCGAGAATGACGCTCAGCGTTCGGGCGCAGCGACAACGGCTCAGATGATTCAACCGGCGTCGGCATTGGATACCGAATTTGATGTGGAAGCACGCGCATCCGCGATGAAACAGTTGAAACGTCGCGGTGAGGCGATCATCATGGCGACGGCCAAGCCCGGGGACGGTATTGTTTCGCGCTATATCAACCGACCGATTTCGCGCCTGTTTAGCAGGGCGCTGCTTCAAATAGAGGGGGTTAAGCCGATCTATGCAACAATAGCAGCCATCATCATTGGAATAATGATGGCTGCTTGCCTGTTCTTGGGCGGACCTGAAGGCTTGATCGCCGGCGCAGTGCTTTTCCAATTTGCATCAATCATCGACGGCGTGGACGGAGAAATTGCACGTGCCACGCATCGATCCACTCTATCGGGCGCTAAGCTAGACAGCATTTCTGACGCAGCGACCAATTTGGCCTTCATTGCCGGCGTGATCGCCAATTTGTGGCAAAGAGGCGACCAGTTTTCTGCCGCGATCGGTTTACTCGGCCTCGGCTGTCTGGCTTTCGGCATGATCCTTCTTGGTAACCGCGCACGCTCCAATGGAGGCGCGTTCACCTTTGATGCGGTGAAAAACAAACTGCGAAGCAACCCATCGTCTTTTTTGCAGATATTGATTTGGATAACTATGCGCGATTTTTACGCTGCTGTCGGCGCTCTTGCCATTATCGCCAATTTTGCCGGCACGGCGCTGCTAATATTTTCTTTCATCACAATAGGTTGGCTATCAGTTGTGATTCTGGTATTATCGGGTCTGCCGCAAGCCATGGGCCAGACAGCAAGTGCAGCAGCGAAAGATAAAAACTAGGGCGCATAATCCTAGGAGGGGACTCATTCAAGTTCCTGAGATTGCAGCTGCGACGATGGCGATTGCGGAGAGGTAGTTTCTTGCGAGCCTGTCACATCGTGTTGCGATGCGCCGCCAGTTTTTGAGTTTGCAAAAGAACCGTTCGATGACACCGCGCCTGCGCTATGCTATGCGGTCAAGTGGGCAGGGCGTTTTGCGTGCAGCCGGTGACGGGATCACCGCTTTGATTTTCGCTTTGGCCAACCATTGCCGCAAGCTGTCTGCAGTATAGGCCTTATCGGCAAGTACGGCTCCAACGCAGCCCAAGCACCATCCGATAACCAAAATAATTTTTGCCCAACCATCTTTCTTATGCCTCTTATCCTCATAATGAAGGAAAAGAATCGCATATTATCAAATGAATGTATAGGCTCCCATCCGAGGTTCTGTTCTTAAATTGCT
This sequence comes from Sphingomonadales bacterium, assembly GCA_012032285.1. Classification (GTDB taxonomy): domain Bacteria; phylum Pseudomonadota; class Alphaproteobacteria; order Sphingomonadales; family Sphingomonadaceae; genus Sphingorhabdus_B. The sequence goes on along the minus strand of JAAURJ010000072.1, from coordinate 5,414 downwards.
GCGACCGGTATCAATGCATTTTCGGCAAGGATGATAACACTTCCATTCGACCGGCGCAGAAATTTGGCTTTCAAGAGAGGAACCCCTCAAACGTCAAGATTGGCTACATTTAGCGCATTTTCGACAATGAAATCACGCCTTGGTTCCACCACTTCGCCCATTAACTTGGTGAAGATATCGTCGGTTAAATCGGCTTGTTCGACAGTCACCTGCAACAAGGACCGGTGATTGGGGTCGAGCGTGGTTTCCCAAAGCTGCTCTGCATTCATCTCGCCAAGGCCTTTATAACGGGAAATGGCAAGCCCCTTGCGTCCGGCGGCCAGCACCGCGTCGAGCAGTTCCGATGGCCGGGTGATCAGCGTGCCGGCACCTGAATTGGCGTCAAACTCTTCATCGGCGCCCTGATCTTCGCTGGCGGCGGCATTGGCCGTTTTCACTAGCCGGGAAGGCACAGAATAGCTGCCACTTTGTTCAGAAGCGAGCTTATGCAATTTACGCGCCTCTGCACTTGTCAGAAAAGCCGGTTCGATCATGTGATGATCGGTCACTCCGCGCCATAAGCGTTCAAAATGATAGCCGCCTTCCGCCGATAGACGCCCGCTCCACTGGCCCTCGCTATCTTGAGCCTGCATCCATAGCCCTGCTTTTATCGCGGCGGCGCTGCGGTCATCGCTGCCATGCTCCGGGTTTAACGCACCGGTCAGCGCCAAAGCTTCGATAATCCGGCCATCATAGCGGCGCGGCACATAGGCCATAAGGCTTTTCATCCGCCGGGCATGATCGACCAGCCCGGCCAGATCATTGCCGCTGCGCGCACCTTCGGCGGTTTCCAGCACCACACCGGACAGGCCGGTTTCCACCAAATGGGCGTCGAGCGCGTTATTATCCTTCAGATAAATTTCGCTGCGGCCCTTGGCGACTTTATACAGCGGCGGCTGCGCGATGTAGAGATGTCCGCGATCAACAATTTCGGGCATTTGCCGGTAGAAAAAGGTCAGCAACAAGGTGCGGATATGCGCCCCGTCGACATCGGCGTCGGTCATAATAACGATTTTATGATAGCGCAGTTTCTCGATGTTGAAATCTTCGCGGCCAATGCCGGTGCCCATCGCCTGAATCAGCGTGCCGACTTCTTTTGAGGTTAACATCCGGTCAAAACGGGCGCGTTCGACGTTGAGGATTTTACCTTTGAGCGGCAATATCGCCTGATAATGACGATCGCGCCCTTGCTTTGCGCTGCCGCCTGCGCTGTCGCCTTCGACCAGGAATAGTTCAGATTTTGCAGGATCGCGTTCTTGGCAATCGGCGAGCTTTCCAGGCAAGGAAGCAATGTCCATCGCGCCTTTGCGCCGGGTTAACTCGCGTGCTTTTTTTGCGGCTTCGCGGGCGGCGGCGGCGTCGATTACTTTTTGGATGACCATTTTGGCGTGACCGGGATTTTCCTCCAGCCACTCGCTCATCCGGTCAGCCATCAAGCTTTCCAGCGGTTGGCGCACCTCGGACGATACCAGCTTGTCCTTGGTTTGTGAGCTGAATTTGGGATCGGGCAGTTTGACCGACACGATTGCGGTCAACCCTTCGCGCATATCATCCCCGGTCAGTGACACTTTTTCTTTTTTCAGCATCCCCGATTTATCGGCATAATTGTTCAGCGTGCGGGTGAGCGCCGCGCGAAAAGCCGCCAAATGGGTGCCGCCGTCGCGCTGCGGAATATTATTGGTGAAACACAGCACATTTTCATAATAGCTGTCATTCCATTCCAGCGCGACATCAATGCCGATACCGTCACGCTGCGATGAAATGGCAATCGGATCGGGCAGTAATGCGGTTTTATTGCGGTCCAAAAACTTCACAAAAGCGCCAATCCCGCCTTCATAGAACAGGTCGACTTCCTTCACCTCTTCATGCCGTTTGTCACGCAGCAAGATGCGCACGCCTGAATTGAGAAAAGCCAGTTCGCGGTAGCGATGCTCCAGCTTGTCAAAATCAAATTCGGTGACATTCTTAAACGTATCGGTGGACGCCATGAACGTAACGCGCGTGCCTTTTTTGCCTTCGGCGGACGGGCCTTTTTCGACCAGCGGCGCAACCGCATCGCCATGTTCAAAACGCATCCAATGTTCCTTACCATCGCGCCAGATGGTCAGTTCCAGAAATTCGGAAAGCGCGTTGACCACCGACACACCCACCCCGTGCAGGCCGCCCGAAACCTTATAGGCGTTATCATCGCTGGTATTTTCAAATTTGCCGCCAGCGTGCAGCTGCGTCATGATTACCTCGGCGGCCGACACACCCTCTTCCTTATGCATATCGGTAGGGATGCCGCGGCCGTTATCTTCAACCGATACGCTGCCGTCCGGGTTGAGTTCGATCAGAACCAGATCACAATGCCCGGCCAGTGCCTCGTCAATCGCATTGTCCGACACCTCAAACACCATATGATGCAGGCCAGACCCGTCATCGGTGTCGCCAATATACATACCTGGCCGCTTGCGCACAGCGTCCAAGCCTTTGAGAACCTTGATGCTATCTGCACCATAAGCGTTCTTGTTGGGATTGGCGGCGCTATCGCCCTTGGATGCGGTATCATCATGTTGATCAGTCATTCCCGCACTATAGGCACAGGGCGCACAAAACCCAAGCAAAAGCCGCGTTTTTCCACAGGGTTTTTGCCTTTATAATCAGAGTTTTGGATATTCCATCCCGTTCATTTCCCGATAGTCTGGGACAAAGAGTGAGAAAAAAGAGTTGAAGCGGGATTTTGCGACAGGCTTTTTTCTTCTTTCTCCCATCTTGATTGTATGAAATGATCGGCATCAGGGAGAAAATCATGACCATCAACCCGGCGCTTTATCTGGAGCAGCCCTATGGCGATTTTTCTGCGCTCATCGCGGCGCATGGGGCGCAGCGTGAAGGGCAAATAGCGCTGGACGATGGCGATGATCGGCTGACATGGGGCGCGGTTGATACACTAACCGCTCGAATGGCGGCGCAGTTGCAGGCAGACGGGCTGGTCAAGGGGCAGGCGGTGGCGATCCTGGGCACAACGAATGTCCATTATGCGCTGGCCTATTTGGCGGCAATCCGTGCAGGCGGCTGTGCAGCGCCGCTGACCACCAGCGCGCGCCAAAACAGTTGGAGGCGATGATGGCGGATTCAGGCGCGGCGCATCTGTTCATTGATGCCGCCAAGCTGGCCGATATGGAAGGATGCAACCTCACCGCGCAGCATATCATCATGATGGACGGCGCACAGGGTGATTATCCCGATTATCGCGGCTGGATGGCAAAGGAAGGCACAAGTCCCGCCGATCCGTCATGCGGCGCCGATGACCCGTTCAACATCATCTATTCTAGCGGAACCACCGGCACGCCCAAGGGTATTGTCCATTCACGGCAGATGCGCTGGCGGCAATATAATGCGGGCGCACATTTCGGTATTGCGGGGCAGGCAACGATGCTGTCCACGCCGCTTTATTCCAACACGACATTGGGCCTGTTCCTGCCGACCATGGCCTATGGCGGCACCGCGCAATTGATGAAGAAATTTGATTGCCGGGGCTGGCTGGAACGGACGCAGGCGGCACGGGCGACCCATATCATGCTGGTACCTGTGCAATATAAACGGCTGCTCGAATATCCGGCTTTTGATGATTATGACCTATCGTCACTATTCCTGAAATATTGCACCAGTGCGCCTTTTGGTGCGGCGCTAAAGGCCGAGGTTCTGGCACGAATGCCCGGCGGGCTTGTGGAGATTTACTCGATGACCGAGGGCGGAGTCGTCTGCTTATTGTTGGCGCATGAGCATCCCGATAAGCTGCATACAGTGGGTGTGCCTTGGGGCGGAAGCGAGCTGTTTACGATCAACGAACAAGGCGAACGGCTGCCGCAAGGGGAGGTGGGCGAATTGGTGGGACGCAGCGCGACAATGATGAGCGGCTATCAAAACCAACCGGAAAAGACGCAGGAGGCCAGCTGGTTCGATGCGGCCGGCAATCGCTGGCAACGCATGGGCGATATTGGCCGGATTGATGCGGATGGTTTTGTTGAACTGATTGGCAGGGCAAAGGATATGATCATTTCGGGCGGGTTCAATATCTATCCAGCCGACCTCGAAAGGGAGCTGCTACACCATCCACAGGTAAAGGAGGCAGCGGTAATCGGGATAGAATCAAGCCGCTGGGGCGAAACGCCTTATGGCTTTGTGGTCGCGGATGAAGGCGCGAATTTGGACGCAATCCTTGCTGAAACCAACGCGCGTTTGGGTAAGACGCAGCGGATCAGCGCCCTGCAAGCCATAGAAGAAATGCCGCGCAGCCATATCGGCAAATTGCTGAAAACCGATTTGCGGGCGATGGTGGAAATAAATGAAACTTGACGGGAGCAGCCAATGGCTTACCAAATGAAAAAGAAGGGGATTTAATATGTTGGGATTTTTGTGGCGCTTGCCCGCTATTGTCTATTTTATTGTATCTGCGGCTTTAGTCATCGGCGGCATTGCGATGTTTTTTACGTCGCGTTCGGATGATGCCGCGCGGTCAGCAGCCTTAAAGCATAAGCCGCCTGCCGAAGTGCTGCTCGATAATCATAATCCAGCAACCTATAAATCCGATTATGATGAGATTGTTTTGCGGGCGCAGGCCAATCCGGCGGCGATTATGGAGGAGGTGCGGACCAAGCGTTCGCGTGAAGTGGGCCGAACCGTTTATATGCCGCTTTATCCGGTTGCGGCCAAATCGCCCGATCAACCGGCGACTGCGGTGGCGATTATGGATGAAGCGGTGTCGGATGAACAGCTTGCCGCTCTTGTCGTCGGCGAAGGCAATTTTGGTCCAATCATGTTGATCGACGGCATTCACGAAAACGGTACGGTGGGCGATGGTCAAAAAGCGCGTGAGGTATTGGCGCGCGCCGCAACGCTTTCGCCCAATGTTACGGTCGTCAAACCTTTTATCAATGGCCGCAAAGCGGATCTTGCCCCCAAACAAAACGGTATTGCCATTTTAATAGGCGCTCTCGTCGCGGCGCTATTGAGTGCGGGCTATGGATTTTACCGTCGGCAAAGCGAATATAAAAGCTATGATGAACGAGGGGATGGCTATCAGGCCTAGGCTATTGGAGCCTCAACGGGAGGTTTAAGCGCCTTAAAGCCTAGCTTTTTGTAAGGTTTGAACGCGCTCCACTACATCTTCGCGCACTTTTGGCGTGACGAATTTGCTGATGTCGCCGCTGTAAAGCGCGATTTCCTTCACGAGCCGCGACGCAATAGGTTGCAGCGCGACATCGGCCATTAAAAAACCGTCTCAATTTCGTGGTTCAACTGCCGGTTCATTCCGGTGAGTTGATATTCATATTCAAAATCGGTGACACCGCGAATCCCGCGTATGACGACGCTTGCGTTTGCGCCATGGC
>JAAURJ010000032.1 GCA_012032285.1 Sphingomonadales bacterium | reverse complement strand
TGCCCCGCGCCGATGGCGTGGCCAAACCGACCGCGACGCCGGCGCAAAAGCTGGAGCGCAAAATGCGCCGCGCCGCGGCCGCCCGCGGGCTGAACGAAGCGATTAACTGGTCGTTCTTGCCCGAAAAGCAGGCGGCGGCTTTTGGAGGTGGCGATTGGACACTTGCCAACCCGATCAGTGAAGACATGAAAGTCATGCGGCCCTCGATATTGCCCGGCCTGCTTTGCGCGGCGGCGCGAAATATCGACAGGGGGGCGTCATCGGTGCGCCTGTTTGAAATTGGCCGCCGTTATTTTAGGGCCAAGGACGGCAGCAGCGACGAACGGCTGACGCTCGGCATAGTGCTGGCGGGGGATAAAGCGGCGCGGAGCTGGCAAGGGGGCAAGGCGGTTCGCTTCGATGCCTATGATGCCAAGGCTGAGGTCATCGCATTGTTGCAGGCGGCGGGTGTGGCAACCGACAATTTGATGGTCATGGACGGGGCGGGTGAACATTATCATCCCGGTCAATCGGCAAGTTTGCGGCAAGGGCCAAAAAATAGCCTCGCGGCTTTTGGCACGCTCCACCCTCTGACCGCCAAGGCATTTGATCTGGACGGCGCGGTGGTGGCGGCGGAGATATTCCTTGATGCCATTCCGCAAAAGAAAGCGCGGGATGCCGCCAATTTCATGCGCGAAGCCTTTGCGCCGCCTGCGCTGCAAGCGGTGCGCCGTGATTTTGCCTTTCTTATACCCGAAACGACACCCGCCGCCGACCTGCTGCGCGTGATCCGGGGATGTGACAAGGCGAATATAGTGGGTGTGTCGCTGTTTGACCGTTTCGCAGGACAAGCTGTGCCGGACGGGCAAGTCTCGCTCGCGCTCGAAGTGGTGATGCAGCCGCAGGAAAAAAGCTATACCGACGAAGACCTGAAAGCCATTTCAGACAAGGTCATCGCCGCGGCGGCCAAGGTCGGCGGGGTGCTGAGGGGGTAATATTATGACCACCAACAGACGCACATTTGCGATAATTTCCCACCCCGATGCGGGTAAGACGACGCTGACCGAAAAGCTGCTGCTACAGGGCGGCGCGATCCATCTGGCGGGCGAGGTAAAGGCGCGGGGACAAGCGCGGCGGGCGCGGTCCGACTGGATGAAGATTGAGCAGCAACGCGGCATTTCGGTGACGTCCAGCGTGATGACCTTTGCCAAGGACGGCATTATTTTCAACCTGCTCGATACGCCGGGGCATGAGGATTTCAGCGAAGATACCTACCGCACGCTAACCGCCGTCGACAGCGCGATCATGGTGATTGACGCCGCCAAGGGCATTGAGCCGCAAACGCTCAAACTGTTCGAAGTGTGCCGCCTGCGCAGCGTGCCGATCATCACCTTTGTCAACAAGGTAGACCGCGAAGGGCGCGAATGTTTCGAGATTTTGGACGAGGTAGCCGACAAACTGGCGCTTGATGTTTGCCCGATGAGCTGGCCGGTCGGCATGGGCGGCGAATTTGAAGGTATTTACGAATTTGCGAGCGGACGCCTGACCCAGCCCAGCGGCGCGTCTAAGGAATATGAGGGCAAGCACAGCGTGCATGGCGGCCTGAACGCCGAAAGCCTGTCGGCGCATCTGTCCGAACGGGGCTTAACCAAATTCCGCGAAAATGCGGAGCTGGCGCAAATTGGCTATGCGCCCTTTGATCTGGAGGCGTATCGCAGCGGTGATTTGACCCCGGTTTATTTCGGCTCTGCGCTTAAGGAATTTGGTATAGAGGAAATGATCACCGCGATTGCCGCCCATGCCCCGCCGCCCCGGCCGCAGCCATCGGACAAGGGCGACATTGCCCCCGATGCCAAGGATGTCACCGGTTTTATCTTTAAGGTGCAGGCGAATATGGACCCGATGCACCGTGACCGCATCGCCTTTATGCGGCTGTGCAGCGGCACGTTCAAACGCGGTATGAAACTGATCCCGTCGGGTCATGGCAAACCTGTTGCCATCCATTCGCCAATCCTGTTTTTCGCACAGGACCGCGAAATAGCCGACAGCGCGGAACCGGGTGATATTATTGGCATTCCCAATCACGGCACGCTGCGTGTCGGCGATACCATGAGCGAGAAAAACCAGCTGCGCTTTACCGGTCTGCCCAATTTCGCGCCCGAGATATTGCGCCGCGTGGTGTTGAAAGATCCGACCAAGACGAAACAGCTGCGAAAGGCGCTGGATGACCTGTCCGAAGAAGGCGTCATTCAGGTATTTTATCCCGAAATCGGTGCGCAATGGATCGTCGGCGTGGTTGGGCAGTTGCAGCTTGATGTTCTGATCAGCCGTTTGGAGGCGGAATATAAGGTGGAGGCGGTTTTGGAAGCGTCCCCCTATGACACCGCCCGATGGTTGATCGGCGGCGACGATAAAATCCGCGCCTTTGCCGATATTAATAGCGCCCTGATGGCCAAGGACCGCGACGGTGTACCGGTATTCCTGGCCAAATCCGCCTGGGATGTTGGCTATCAACAGGAAAAACACCCGGATCTGAAATTCAGCGCCACAAAGGAACGGTAATTAACACCCCCAAAAGGCCAAATATGAAGGTGCGCTGCGCAAGGCGGGGTGAGGTGTTGGCGGTTTAGCCCGGCACTTTCCACGTCACTTTGCTTTCATAACGGCCGCTGGTTTCAAGGCCGCTGGCGGTGCGGGCCGGTTCAAATCGGGCGCGGCGCTGGATGGCTTTGCAGGTGGCTTCATCCAGATCGCTATGCCCGCTGCTTTGGGTTATCTCACAATTATCGATGCGGCCATCGGACCCGATAGACAGGCGAAATGCGGCGGTGCCTTCGCGCCGGTCGCGCAGGGCGCTGCGGGGATAATCACTGATGGTAATCCAACCGGAAGGACCGTTTTTGGGCTTCGCCTCTATTGCAGCCTGCGGAACCGCCGCGCTCAATGTTTCAAAACCGGCAGAGGGCAGCGCCGCCGCTGTGCCGGTTACAGATGCGCTGCCGCTGATGCTGCTACTGCCGCTGCTGCGAAGTTCGTCTAAACAGCTTTGCGCGACAGCCAGCGCAGCGGAGCTGCCATCCAGCGAGATGTCGGCAATTTTGAACCCGTTTACGCGCACGCCGAGCATACGCCCGCGGCGCAGAACAGCTTCGAAATCACCGCCAAATACCGCGAGCAGGCCGCGCCCGGGATAGGCGGCGAGCGATGCGACATTCATCGCGCCGGAATAATTTTCCCCGTCAATATCAACTCGTGCCGTGCCTTCCCACCCGCTGCCCAGCGCCCAGTTCAAATTATTCGCCTGAATATAGATATTACCGTCAAGCCGTTTCAATATCACGATTTCGGTCCCTTGCCCGCCGCGATCGGACGAATAAAGGCCGCAGCTATTTTCGCCTCCTGTGACATACCAGCCGCTGACCGTGCCCCAATCGCGTGCTGCAGCAGGGGAGGCAGAAAGGCAGAGCAGGGCGAGGCCCAAATAGGGGAGGGTTTTCTTCATGCGCCTGCAAATAACCGATGCAGCAAACGGGCACAAGCGCCCGCGCCATGCTTTGCGGCAAAGCGCAATTATGCCGTCCATTGTCAGGGCACTTGCACGGGCACGGATTCCCGCTAAATACAGCCGATGGACAAGATAATCGTACGCGGCGGCAATCCGCTTAAAGGCCAAATCCCGATCAGCGGCGCGAAAAACAGCGCACTTACCCTATTGCCCTGTGCGCTGTTAACCGATGAGCCGGTCACTTTGCGCAACCTTCCCCGCCTTGCCGATATTGACGGGTTTCAACATTTGATGAACCAGTTCGGCGTATCGACCAGCATTGCGGGCGCACGGCCCGAGGATTTCGGCCGGGTGATGACGCTGCAAGCCACGCGGATGACCAGCAATGTCGCCCCCTATGATTTGGTGCGCAAGATGCGGGCGTCCATCCTTGTGCTTGGCCCCTTGCTTGCCCGCACCGGCGAGGCAACGGTCAGCTTGCCCGGCGGCTGCGCCATCGGCAACCGGCCCATCGACTTGCATCTGAAGGCGCTGGAGGCCTTTGGTGCAAAAATCGAAGTTGCGGCGGGCTATGTAAAGGCGAGCGCACCCACAGGCGGCCTTCCCGGCGGCAAATTTACCTTTCCGGTTGTTTCCGTCGGGGCAACCGAAAATGCGATCATGGCGGCGGTGCTCGCCAAGGGCACGTGCGAGCTGAAAAATGCGGCGCGGGAACCGGAAATTGTCGATCTGTGCAATTTGCTGGTAGCCATGGGGGCGGAGATTGAAAATATCGGCCGCGGCAATTTGATTATCCATGGCAAGGACCGGCTGCACGGGGCGACCTACCGCGTCATGAGCGACCGGATTGAGGCGGGCAGCTATGCCTGCGCTGCGGCGATGACCGGCGGTGATGTCGAATTATTGGGCGCGAATGAGGAGGAAATGGGCGCGACCGTTGCGGCCTTGCGCGAAGCGGGCGTGCTGGTGGAGGAAACCAAGGGCGGCTTGCGCGTTGCGGCGCAGGACAAGATGCGAGCGATCACGCTGACCACCGCGCCCTATCCCGGCTTTGCCACCGATATGCAGGCGCAGTTTATGGCGATGCTGTGCATGGCCGAAGGCACCAGCGTGCTGACCGAAACCATATTTGAAAACCGCTATATGCACGTGCCTGAGCTAAACCGCATGGGCGCACATATCGAAACCAAGGGCCGCACCGCCATCGTCCATGGCATTAAAGGCTTCACCGGCGCACCCGTTATGGCGACCGACCTGCGTGCCTCGATGAGCCTAGTGATGGCGGGGCTTGTCGCCGACGGCGTGACCGAAGTATCGCGCCTTTACCATCTCGACCGCGGTTATGAACGGCTGGAGGAAAAATTGCAGCTAGTGGGCGCCGATGTGGAGCGCGTCGGGACGGATTGATCCGCTACCGCACCCACCTTGCCTGCCCTGGCAATACCGCTGCCACTACAGCCGCGCCCCAAAGGGAATATATTCCTGCGCAATTATGGGCGAAAGCGCCCGCAATGCTGCCGCCCAATAGGCTAATCCATAATAGCATATAGGGAACCCAATCCCATTTCGGGCCGCCAGCTAATGCTCCGGCGATACGCTGCCCCGATTTGACCAATGTGCCGGTCATGTAGGTCAGGCCGATGGTGACCTCGCCATCCTCCTCAAAAATTGTGTTTTCCGTGCCCATCGCTGCAGCTGTCAGCAAAAGCGCGAAATAGGTCGCGCCTGCGCCAAAGGCTAGGCAAGCACAAGCAAGCAGCGCGGCAATACTCCAGAGTATTACTGATTCGCGCGATTTCCATCCCATGCGCCCCAGCAGTGAACCCACTACTGTCCCGCCCACGAATGCGGCAATCAAGCTTAAGGCCATTGTCGTTTCCGCCCACCCAAAGGGCAAACCCACGCCCGCACGCGTTGTATTCCCGCTCATAAAGCTTAGGAAAAAGCCGCGCTGGCGATAAACCCGATCGCATCAACATAACCCGCCAATGCGGCTAGAATATAGGCTAATATCCTGTGTTGCCGCTTATACCGGAGCATTTTCGCGCACCCTATAATTGGCATCTATCACCAACCACACACGGATCGCACTCGCCAGCCCCGGCGGGGTATCACTCCTGATCCGCTGCGCATCAATTTCAGCGACCAGCGCATTGACCGCCATGCCGTTCGTTGTTGCTGCCGCCTTCAGCATATCCCAAAATAACGGCTCCAGGCTTATGCTGGTTTGATGCCCGTTTATGGTCACGCTGCGTTTGACGGGGGGGTGATAATGATCGGCCATAGCGCGTATCTATCGCCGCAACCTGTAGAAGCCTACAAAATTTTTGGGGTGGATAGCCGCAGTTCGGCGCTCTAAACTCACAGCTTAGTTACCAATAGAGCGAGCGCGATCATGGCGGACGGTTATCAATCACTTACCGATAAGGAAAAGGATACGTTACGCCTGCTTTTGCGGGGCTATGACGCCAAATCCATCGCGCGGCATTTTGAATTGTCGGTGCATACGGTGAATGAGCGGCTGCGCAATGCGCGGCAGAAAATGGCGGTGTCGAGCAGCCGCGAAGCCGCGCGTCAATTATCAAAGGCCGAGGGCAACGCCCCCCAATATGTTGCGGACAAACAAATAGGGGAAGCCAATAGCGCCGCCGATGCCGCAAATATGGTGCCGCCCGGTGGCGCAAGGGCAACGGGCCATATGATTCCCCTTGCGATAATAGGAGGTTTAACCATGTCATTCATATTAGCCGCATTTGTCTTCACTATGCTGTCACCCGAAAAATTACCGGCAAGCGCAAACAAGGCCGCGCAAACCGTGCAACAGGATGCAGCCAAGTCCGCCGCCGCCGTGCCTGAAAATGAAACCATATTGGCGGCGCGGCAATGGCTCGCGCTTGTCGATGCCCATGATTGGACGGCCACCTGGGCCGCAACTGGGCAGCAATTTCGGGAACTGAACACGCAGGAAAATTTGCCGAGGTGGCCGAATCGGTGCAGCCGAAATTGGGTGCGACATTATCGCGGACATTTCAGTCGCAGGAATTTGTCCCGGCCCCGCCCACTGGATATCAGATGGTGAAATTTCGCACACAATTTGCGGAAAAGCCCGACACGGTGGAAACGCTTGCCCTGCGTGAAGAGGACGGAAAATGGCGGGTGGTCGGATATTGGCTGAATTTTGAAGGTCAGCTGTGAAGAAAAAGAGCGCCGGGGATGGTCCGGCGCTCATTAGGGTCAGGCCCTATTAAATACCCATTTAATGGGGCCTGACCCTAAGGCACAGTGAAAAATATATGCTCAAAGATTAAAAATATACTTCAATCTTATCAAATATTGCCTTGCCTTCGGTGCCATCATAGCTGCCCAAGAAACCCGTTGAGTTGGTGTCGCTATTATTCGCATACCAATGATTGACAAACAGATTCATTTTTTGCGAAATTTTGACATTCGCTGTGCGGTAATTCACTTCTTTTCCGGCACCATTAACATAAAACCAGCGGATGGAATCGGCTTTCCATTCAAAGCCAACCTGAAATGGCCCGTTGCCTGTATCAAATCGTTTTACATTTGCGCTATTATTATCGCTGCCTTTAATGAAATAATTTGTATGCAGTTTTCTCTTTCCGTTTTCGACAATGAATTCCATATCAATTTCATAATGATTGGCTGCCCCGCCTGTATCACCTGTGTATAGGAAAAAGGCACTATTGCTGCCTTTAATATAGCTTGGTGTCATTGTGATAAGAAATTTGCCGTAACCAAAGGTTCCTTTGGTGGATACTTCACCGCATTGGTTTTTGTCATTGGACGGGCCGTTATCACCTATGCCAATTTCCATTTTCCCATTATTTATATTGGTTTTGGACGTTCTGAACTTGCAACCGAAAAAGGGACCATTGCTGCCGTCACGATCATTCCATCTTTTGGTGTCAAAACTGTCAAAATTTTCAATCCAGGAACCCGCAAAAGCAGGTGATGACATCGTTGTCATAATGGCGCAGGCCGCAAAGACCGCGCTTTTCCATTTACGCATAAGCTCTCTCCTCCATATAATAGAACCGGTCCTTAATCCTCAATTTAAGGAACAGTGCGTAGTTCATGCAGGATCATGACAACCTTGTCAAATATTTTCTGCAATTTTATGGCAGTCAGTGGTAATGTCTTGTAATATTATTATGTAAACGCTGGAAAGAGCGAGCCTTTCGGCCTGTCAAAACGGCAACCAGCGCTGCTTCTTGCTGAACTTCATATAGCCGACATTCGCGCCGAGCCTTAATCCCGCGCCGACGCGCACGGGGATCAGGACAACATCACCGCGCCGCAAATAGCTGGCGTTAAAACCGCCGACCAGATAGGCAACGCCCTCCGCCGACGGATAGCGTTTATACAGGTCTTCGCTGTCATACAGATTATAGACAAGGATGAAGGTGCTGCCCGCATTGGCACCGGCGTCAAATCCGATGGACGGACCCGTCCAATAGGCTTTTTTCTCGCCCTCTACTTTATGATATAAAGTGCCGCTGCCATAGCGCAGGCCGACGATAAACGCGCCGCCGCCTTCGCGTCCGACAATATAGCCATTGGGCTGCCCCTGTTTTTCAAAATATCTTCGATGATCCCGGCCAACCCTTCGGCGCCTTTACCAAATACGCCCTCTGCCGCGCCAATCAAATCATCCTTTTGATAGGTATTGGTGGGATCGGACGGCAGGGCCGGGTCGCTGGGCGTGGTGGATTCTGGCCCTGGCGTAGGATAGGAAGGCTGCGTTTCTTCGTCTGGCAACTCCTCGGTTGGCACACCGTCGCGGATCACTGTGTCCTCTTCTGCAGGGAGCGGGCTTTGCGGATAGCTTGAATCGCTGCCAATAGCGTCATTGGGATCGACGCTCTGCAATTGTGCCGCCGCCGGAGCCGCAACGAACGATCCGCCAATCACCACCGAAATGGCCAGCATCATGCCGGTCCAAAATGACTTCACGCTTTTCCTGCTCATAATTAAACTCCCGAAACCAGCGAAAACAGTGCGTCAGAGCCTAGTCCCTGCACAATGAACGAGCGATGACCCGAGTCGCTTTTGCGCCAGACCGAGTCGCTATGCCCGTCCAAAGGAAAAGCATGACCTGCAAATGGATCGTGCAAAGAAGCAAATAAAGCCATTGCAGCCCGGAAAGAGCCTCGCTATAGCGCGTGTCTTAGCCAGCCAGACGGACACGTGGGTGAGCGGCTGAAACCACCTCCCTGCTAAGGAGGCAAGCTCCTATCGGGGCTTCGAGGGTTCGAATCCCTCCGTGTCCGCCATTGTTTTTTGCTCAGCTCGCGCCGTACAGCCAATTGGCCATGGCCTGATCGCCCATGCGCCGCCAGTGATCCGTCGCCGTCAACTGATCCATATTATTGGGGTGTAATGAGCCGCTGCTTAATTGACCCTTTGCATCCTGATGGCCCTGCGGCCTTCGATATTGACGAAATAGCTTCCAAGAGAAGCCTTGCGGATTTTCACTTCCATGCCCGCTTTTGGATCCCGTCGGGGAAGGTCTGAGTCAATCTGTTTCCATTCTGCGCCATTTTCCAGAATAATGGTCCACTTGCCGCTGCGGTCCTGTTTTACTGTTTGTATTGTCGCAACCAGTTCCTCCAGCTGCTCATCGCCCTCTTTCCCGAAAATCTTTAGCTTCGGCAGATTGAAGCCAAATAATCCTTTTTTGGCTTCCTTAACCGATTCCTTATCGGTGATTATGATGTCCTCATTTTTTGCGCTTGATCCAAGCTTTCGACCTTGGCGTCATAACAAGCGAGCCGTTTTTCAGGATTTTCAATAGCTTTACAGTTGATCAGGTCATCAAATAACGCAGGGCGGTGTAAATTTGGAGTTTCCTGTGCGCCTACCACTGTCGGGGCAAAGAATAGTGCCGGGGCCACAAGAAGCGCTGGCAGGACTAAGACATGGCTTTTCATTCAACAGCTCTCCTTGCCAGTTGCAGCATATGATTTATCATGGCGACAGAGCAAATCCAAATCAAGCTTTTTGGCCCATAGCGACCGTTTGACCTGTGACAAAAATGTTACAAAGCCGAATATTTTGAGGATTTCATATGGCATTACCTTGCAACGGTGTGGCAGGTAGGTTTAGGAATCCTCAACCTGATATTTTGGGCAATTATGCTGTTAAAATAAAGCATATAACCTCCATGGATGACAGGGAAATATTATAGTTCAAGCCAGAAGGTCAAAATTTTACATTTGACCTAGGCCTTTAGAATAAGGGGCTGGATACAGTGAAAAACACCCGTATTAGCAAATTCAAATATACCGCCGCGCCATTGGCAATGACCTTGGCACTGATCACATCACCTGTTTACGCGCAAGACGCCACTGCAGATGAAACAACAACCGCCGAAGAGGAGGCAATCGTTGTCACCGGTTCGCGAATTCAAAATCCAAATTTGGAACTGTCAAGCCCTGTCGGCGTTGTAACTTCTGAGGAATTGTCGCTTCGCCAAACCAATACGGCGGAAACTTTCCTGCGTGAACTGCCTGGTGCCGTTCCAAGCATCGGGTCTGCTGTAAACAACGGCAATGGCGGTTCGTCATTTGTCGATTTGCGCGGTTTGGGCGAAAACCGTAACCTTGTTTTGCTCGATGGTCGCCGTGTTGTCCCTGCGGACTCTCAGGGCGTTGTTGATTTGAACATCATCCCGCTGGCGGTAATAGAGCGTACAGATATTCTAACTGGCGGCGCGACAACCACCTACGGCGCGGACGCAATTACCGGCGTTGTCAACTTCGTGACCAAGCGTGATTTTGCTGGCTTAGAAGCGGAAATTAGCAATGGTATTATAGAGCGCGGCGACGGCAACCAATTCCGCGCAGACGTGACAATTGGTGCCAATTTCGACGATGGCCGCGGCAATGTGGTTTTGAGCATTGGTTATCAAGAGCAGGATACTGTATTCCAAGGCGATCGGGATTTTTCCGAATTTAATATCGGTTCGTTCACCGGCGCACCTGGCGGTTCGTCAAATTCAGTTCCGGCGAACATTCGCGGTCCCTTAACCGGACAGATAACAGAAGATGGTTCCAGTATCGGGCCTTTCGACCGTCCGTTCAACTTCAATCCTTTCAACATTTTCCAAACACCGTTTGAGCGCTTCAATGTTTTCAGCTCAGCGCGTTACGAAGTGTCGGATGCCGTCGAAGTTTACACGCAGGCCATGTTCTCGAAACAGACAGTTTCGACCAAAATTGCACCCGGCGGTTCATTTTTTGACACCTACACATTCAACTATAACAGCCCGTTCATCAATGATACGATCGGCAATGCAATTTGTGCTGGCGATGGCGTTTTGACTGCGGCGCAATGTACCGCAGCGTTGAATACCCCATTTGGTCCAACCTTGGCCGATGGCTCGGTGAACCCCGATTATCAAACTTTTGATGCGTCGGTACGTCGCCGCACTGTTGAAACAGGAACTCGTGATTCGGCTTATACCACGCAGCTGTTCAATGTTACCGCTGGGCTGCGCGGTGATATTTCAGAAAATCTGTCTTGGGATATTTCGGCTGGATATGGCGAATCGGAACGTATTGAACGTCAGTCTGGATATGGACGACTGTCCCGGATTCAACAGGCAATTTTGAACCTGCCCGATGGCAGCTGCGTTGATGATAGTAATGGATGTGTTCCATTGAACCTGTTTGGAATAGCTGGATCAATCACTCCCGAACAAATCGCTTTTTCTTTTGGTCAGACACAGCAGGTGATCAACACCACTACCTTGGCAACCGCTAATGGTACGCTTTCGGGTGATTTGGGCTTTGGCTTTGGTGATGATCCTATTGCCTTTGCTGTCGGCGGTGAGTTCCGCAAATATACCGCAACCCGGTTAAGCGATGAGGCATCGCAAACCCCCGGCGCGGTTGTAGGCGGCGGCGGTGCGGCCCCGGACATCAGCGGCGGATATAATGTTTATGACGCTTTTGGTGAAGTCAGCATTCCGTTGTTCAGCATTGCGACCATTGATCTGGGAGCACGCTATTCCGATTATTCGACTTCCGGCGGTGAATTCACCTGGAAAGCGGGCGGTACTTTGACCCCGGTTGACTGGTTCACCGTTCGCGGTAACTATCAACGCAGCACACGCGCTCCCAATGTGGGTGAATTGTTTACACCGGTTGCAACCCAGCTTGAAAATTTTGGCTTTGATCCTTGCCAAGGTTCTGCACCGGTCGGCAATGCCCAACTCCAAGCTGTTTGTCTCGCACAGGGCGCACCTCTCAGCAGTATAGGCGCGATTGAGCCCCCCGTTGCTGGTCAGGTGAATGTAACAACCGGCGGCAATCAGAATTTGGGCGTTGAAAAAGCAACAACCTGGACCATCGGCGCTTTGTTTGAGCCGGAATTTATTCCCGGCTTCTCCATGACTGTTGATTATTTCAATATTGCCATCAAAGATGCGATCACCAATCCGACGCCAGGGGATGCGATTGGGATATGTTTTAACAATCTGTCGGCGGCAAGTGCCACCGATCCAGAATGTACCCGTATACGCCGCAACCCGCTCGACGGTGGGCTGAGTGGATCGCCAGCAGATACGCCAGGACTTGATTTGCCGCTTACAAATCGCGGCTTTTTAGCTACTGACGGTATTGATCTTAGTCTGCGTTATAAAACGGACCTGACGGACACCATTGGCCTATCACTAGCCTTTGACGGAACATGGACAAATAAGAATATCTTCCGTTCGATTCCAGGCGGCGTGAACCGTGACTGCGTTGGTTTTTACAGTGTGAACTGTGAGTCTATCCAACCGGAATTTGGCTTTACCCAGCGCACCTCGCTTGATTTTGGCGATGATTTCCGTTTGTCGTTGCTGTGGCGCTATATTGATGCTGTGCAGTATGAACCGTTGCAATTCGCTGAGGATGTAGCGGCCGCAGAGCGCGGAAACCGTGACGTCAATGGCGCATTGTTACCCGAAGATGATCAGGCATGCCCTGACTTTAACGGTGATGATGATGGCGGCTGTTTGGTTGAACCAGATTTCCGTAATATCGGTGCAAAGCATTATTTCGATCTGACAGGTCAATGGAACATTACCGACGCTGTTACCTTTACGCTGACTGTCCGTAACCTTTTCGACAGCTTGCCGAAAAATGTTGGCTCGGACTTGGGTTCCACTTCATTTAACAGCGGTAACGTCTACCCGTCGACTTATGACGCGCTTGGCCGCCGTTATGCCGCATCGGTGAAGTTCCGTTTCTAAGCCTTAACGGACATGAATGATAAAAAAGGGGGCGTTGCAATTGCAGCGCCCCTTTTTTATACTCAATAGACAATCTATGACGGAGAAATCCAATGGCACGTAATATTCTTAGAATGGGCTTGGCCGCCTTTATAGCATTATTCTTTCAATATGGCCCCGTTGGTGCGCAAGAGGTCAAAGACAAGAGCACTGCGGACAGCAACGCCGAAAAGGCCCAAAAAATCAACGACCGCAAGCATCCGGATTATATCCGGTGTAGGACAGAGCCAGTTCTTGGTTCCAATGCAAAAAAACGACGGGTTTGCCTGACCAACAGACAATGGGCAGAAGTGTCGCGGGATGGGAATGCCATGGCCCGGGATATGGCAGAAACGGGAACATCCCGGCCCAATAGCGGACAATGAGGCGCTGCTAAGCCAAGCTTAGCACCAACGCCCCGTCGCCTTCTTCAACCTTGATCACTGACCCATCGGGAGCATCGCCGCGCAGGATCATGTCGGCGAGCGGGTCTTGCAAATGCCGCTGGATAGCCCGCTTTAAAGGGCGCGCACCATAAACAGGATCATAGCCAACACGGCCAATCCATTGTTTTGCCTTTTCCGATAGATCGAGTGTGATTTTGCGGTCATTGAGCAATTTCTGCACCCGTTTAACCTGAATATCGACAATCGGCGCCATATGTTCGGGCGCCAGCCTGTGGAACATGACAATTTCATCAAGTCTATTCAGGAATTCGGGGCGGAAATGGCCGCGCACGGCTTCCATCACCTGCGGTTCGGCTTTCGATACATCCTCCCCATCGGCCAGCGCCGCCAGATGCTGGCTGCCCAAATTGCTGGTCAGGATAATCAGCGTATTGGAAAAATCGACCGTGCGCCCCTGACCGTCGGTCAAGCGGCCATCGTCAAGCACTTGCAGCAATATGTTGAACACATCACCATGCGCCTTTTCCACCTCGTCGAACAGCACGACCTGATAAGGGCGGCGGCGAACCGCTTCGGTCAGGACGCCGCCTTCGTCATAGCCGACATAGCCCGGAGGCGCACCGATCAGGCGGGAAACGCTGTGCTTTTCCATAAATTCGCTCATGTCGATCCGCACCATCGCGCTGTCATCATCAAACAGGAAAGCGGCGAGCGATTTGGTAAGCTCGGTTTTGCCGACACCGGTTGGTCCCAAAAACAGGAAACTGCCCAGCGGCCGGTTCGGATCCTGTAAACCCGCCCGGCTGCGGCGCACGGCTTTGGAAACCGCGTCCACCGCATCCTTTTGTCCGATGACGCGCTTGCCAATCCATTCCTCCATTTGGAGCAGCTTGTCGCGTTCTCCCTGCATCATTTTCTCAACCGGAATACCGGTCCATTTGGCGACAACCGAGGCGATGTCTTCCGGCGTCACCTCTTCGCGCAGCATGGCACCTGCGGTTTGAATACCGGCTTCGGCCAGCCTTTTTTCAAGGCCGGGGATAGTGCCATATTGCAGCTCGCCTGCTTTGGCGAGATCGCCCGCCCGCTGTGCTTGTTCCAGCGCAATACGGGCGGCATCCAGTTCTTCCTTAATCTTTGCTTCGCCTGCAATCTTGTCCTTTTCCGCTTGCCAGCGCTGGGTTAGCTCGGCGGATTTTTGTTCGAGGTTGGCAAGCTCCCCTTCCAGCGTCTGTAACCGGTCTTTGGACGCATTGTCGCTTTCCTTGGAAAGGGCTTCACGCTCAATCTTCATCTGGATGATTTTGCGGTCAAGCGTTTCGATTTCTTCGGGTTTTGATTCTACCTCCATGCGGATGCGCGAGGCGGCTTCGTCCATCAGGTCAATGGCTTTATCGGGCAGAAACCGGTCGGCAATATAACGGTGTGATAACGTTGCTGCCGACACCAAAGCAGCGTCGGTGATCCGCACGCCGTGATGCAGTTCATATTTTTCCTTAAGGCCCCGTAATATACTGATCGTATCTTCGACCGTCGGTTCGCCGACAAAAACCGGTTGGAACCGGCGTTGCAGGGCCGGGTCTTTTTCGACGTGTTTTTGATATTCATCGAGCGTGGTTGCACCAATACAATGCAGCTCGCCGCGGGCCAGCGCAGGTTTGAGAAGGTTGGACGCATCCATGGCGCCCTCGCTTTTGCCGGCCCCGACCAGCGTGTGCATTTCGTCAATGAACAGGATGATGTCGCCTTCGCCCTGCTTCACCTCATCCAAAACGCCTTTTAACCGCTCTTCAAATTCACCGCGATATTTGGCCCCGGCAATGAGCGCACCCATGTCAAGCGCCATCAATTTACGGTCCTTCAGGCTGTCGGGAACGTCGCCATTGGCGATACGAAGGGCCAATCCTTCGGCAATGGCGGTTTTGCCAACGCCGGGTTCGCCGATCAATACAGGATTATTCTTGGTTCGCCGGGCCAGGATCTGCACGGTTCGGCGTATCTCTTCGTCCCGGCCAATCACAGGGTCCAGCTTGCCCGCCCGTGCCACCTCGGTCAAATCACGGGCAAATTTTTTCAGCGCGTCATAACGGTCCTCTGCGCTTTGCGTATCGGCGGTGCGGCCGCCGCGCAGCGCGTTGATAGCGGCATTGAGCGCCTCTGCGCTAACATTCGCACTATCCAGTGCCTTGCCTGCCGCTGTGGTCTTGGCAAGCAGCAGCGCCAGCAGCAATCTTTCCACCGTAACATAGCTGTCGCCTGCTTTTTCGGCGATACTTTCCGCGCTGTCGAGCACACGCACCACATCATTGTCCAAACCTGGTGTTTGCTGTGCGCCGCTGCCTGAAACCGTGGGTATCTTGCCAAGCGCGGCATCGGTGGCCGCCAAGGCCGTTTTTGCATCGCCGCCCGCTTTGGCGATCAGGCCCGCCGCCATGCCCTGATCATCCTCCAATAACGCTTTAAGCAGATGTTCGGGCGCGATACGCTGATGGTTCATCCTTATCGCAACCGTCTGCGCACTTTGCAAAAATCCTTTTGCGCGGTCGGTGAATTTTTCAAGATTCATACATGGTCCTTATCCTTCGGCTCCCCGGCCTAGTATCAAGATAGGGCAGCTTTCTTCTTATGTAATGTTGCATATTTATCACACAAGAGGCCGGGCATAAATTTTTGTCAGCGAAGCCCGTGCAACCAATTGCCGTTTGTCGAAAATATTCACTATGGCTAAGGTTTTTTCGTGCGCCCGCTACATGAGGACGCTAGCTTTAGGTGCATATGTATAACCTTCGGGAAGCCCTGTAATGATCCGTAAATTGTCTTTCGCTTTGTTGTTATCCGCCACCAGCCTCACCTCGGTGCAGGTCGCAGCGCAGACGCAGCCATCCGTCCCCAGTGAAGCCGCACCGGTGGCGGAGCTTATCAAGGCTGTCGATATTCCCTATGAGAATTTTCAACTCGCCAATGGGCTTGATGTAATTGTCCACACCGACCGAAAAGCGCCGATTGTTGCGGTTTCGGTCTGGTACCGGGTCGGATCGAAAAATGAACCTGAAGGCAAAACCGGTTTTGCCCATCTTTTTGAACATTTGATGTTCAACGGCAGCGAAAATGCGCCCGGCGATACGTTTGAACCGTTGCAGCAAGTGGGCGCAACCGACCTGAACGGCACCACATGGTTTGACCGCACCAATTATTTCGAAACGGTGCCGACAGGCGCATTGGATTTGGCGTTGTTTTTGGAAAGCGACCGTATGGGGCACTTATTGGGCGCCGTCACGCAGGAAAAGCTCGATATCCAACGCGGCGTGGTGCAAAATGAAAAAAGACAGGGCGATAACCAGCCCTTTGGTCTGGTTGAATATGAGCAGCTGGAAAATCTTTACCCGTCCGGCCATCCCTATCATCACAGCACAATCGGATCGATGGCGGACCTGGATTCGGCGAGCCTTGCCGATGTCAAAAAATGGTTCACCGACAATTATGGCCCGAATAACGCCGTTCTGGTGCTGGCGGGCGATATTGACCTTGTTACAGCAAAGGACAAAGTGACCAAATGGTTTGGCGACATCGCCAGCGGCCCGGCGATCAAGCCGCTCGATATTGATGCGCCCACTCTTGATGCGCCCAAGACAAAGACGATAAAGGATCAGGTATCCACCACCCGCATTTACCGTATGTGGGCGGTGCCGGGCTTGGACAATCCCGACTATCTGCCGCTGCAAATGGGGGCTTCTGTTCTAGGCGGCCTTGCCAGCTCGCGCTTGGAAAACAGCCTTGTGCGGGAACAGCAGCTTGCGGTTGATATTTCGGCCAGCGCTCAGATTTTTGCGCAAGGCGGGCAATTTATCGTGTCTGCTGATGTGAAGCCGGGGGTTGATCCCGAACTGGTCGCAGCAAAGTTGGATGCGCAAATTGCTGATTTTTTGAACAAAGGCCCGACCCAAGACGAATTGCAAAGGGCGGTGACCAGCTATGTCTCCGCCACGATACGCGGGCTGGAACAAGTCGGCGGATTTAGCGGCAAAGCACCGAAGCTGGCCGAAGGGCTGCTCTATTCGGACAATATCGGCCATTATAAGGTGGAATTGCAGCGGGCCGCCGAGGTCACACCGGCACAGGTGCAAGAAATAAGCCGCAAATGGCTGTCGCGCCCCGTTTTCTCTTTGATCGTGGAGCCGGGTGAGCGCACCGAAGGCGGCGAAAATCGCGGCGGATTTATAACCTCGCCGATGATGGCGACGGACAGGATGGTGCCCGGAAGCGAATCGGAACGCGGCCCATTGACCCCCGAATATTATTTCGGCCCCGATGACGCAAAAGGATCGAAGACGCCTATCGCCAATCAGGGCGTAGACCGATCGAAATTCCCCGAAGTCGGAACGCTGCAAGCGCTCGATTTCCCGGATATTGAACGCGCCCAATTGGATAATGGTATAGAGGTTTTCTTTGCGAAAAGATCGGCGGTTCCGGCGGTGCAAGTGTCGGTCAGCTTTGATGTCGGCTATGGCGCGGATCCCAAAGACGCGCTGGGCACGCAGTCTTTGATGCTTTCGCTCATGGATGAAGGAACCCAGTCGCTCAATAGTGTGGAACTGGCGGAAACACAGGAACGGCTTGGCGCGAATATCTCTTCGCGGGCGACCGGAGATAACACGATATTTT
The DNA here is from genome assembly GCA_012032285.1 of Sphingomonadales bacterium. Lineage (GTDB taxonomy): Bacteria > Pseudomonadota > Alphaproteobacteria > Sphingomonadales > Sphingomonadaceae > Sphingorhabdus_B. Next base: position 13,974 of record JAAURJ010000032.1, on the reverse strand, counting down.
CGCTTTTTGCCCTAAAGCCGAATTTGGAGGCATCGGTCGATCTGCTGACCGATGTGATCCGCAAACCTGCGATGGATGCCAATGAATTGGAACGGGTGCGTGCGCAGCAGTTGAACCGGCTGACATCGGAATTGACAGATCCCTTCCCGCTTGCCTTTCGCACATTGATGCCGGTTCTCTATGGTAAAGACCATCCCTATGGCACGCCGCCATCGGGCACGGGCGATGCAGAGGTGGTTAAAAAATTGAGCCGCGATGATTTGATCGCTTTCCACCAAAAATGGCTGCGTCCGGACAAAGCGCAAATATTTGTGGTCGGCGATACCAGCTTAACCGAAGTTACCGGGATTTTGAACAAAAGCCTGGGCCAATGGGTTGGCCCGGCAAATCTGGCACCGCAAAAGAATTTCAATGTCGAAATTCCCAAGCAAAAATCCCGGATATTGTTGGTTGACCGCCCTAAATCACCGCAATCGGTGATTTTGGCGGCCCATGTGTTGGATAAGAAAGGCAGCGATGATTTGGTGACTCTTCGCGCCGCCAATGATGTGCTGGGCGGTAGTTTCCTGAGCCGGCTCAACACCAATTTGCGCGAGACCAAAAACTGGTCCTACGGCGTAGGCAGCCAGGTTACTTCGGGCAAGGAACAGGTCAGTTTCCTGATCTATGCGCCGGTTCAGGCGGACCGCACGGGCGATTCGATCACCGAGCTGTTAAAGGATTCCAATGCGTTCCTGTCTGACAAGGGAGTGAACAAAGCGGAGTTGGAACGCACCGTCAATGGCAGCATCCGAGAACTGCCCGGCAGCTTCGAAACCTCCAGCGATGTGATGAACGGGATACAGAATATCGTTAATTATAAGCGCCCGGATGATTATTATGAAAAAATCGCCGATAAATATAGGGCGATGACGGCGCAGGATATTGACGCTGCGGCACGCGGGGATTTGCGGACCAATGACCTGCTTTTTGTCGTGGTGGGTGACGCCGAAACAGTCACTCCGCAGCTTGAAAAACTGGGATTGCCAATTGAAAAGGTTGCAGAAGCTGCTACCGATAATGCCGCGGATGAAGATTGATCCCGGAATATTCTAAGATAATAGGAGAAGAGACATGGCAGCAGTTGATGGTGCATATGATGTGGTTGTGAAAAGCCCCATGGGTGACCAGAATTCAGTTTTGACCGTAAACAGCGATGGCGCAAGCTTTAGCGGCAGCATGGCAGGCGCAATGGGCAGCATGGACATTAACGACGGCAGCGTTGACGGCAATACGCTGAAATGGAAAATGGACATGACCGTGCCCATGCCGATGACATTGGAATGCAGCGCAACGGTTGACGGCGATTCGATCAGCGGCGAAGTGATTGCAGGCGCTTTTGGGTCCATGGGTTTAAGCGGCACGCGCAAGGCATAATTTCAAAAAAAGGCGGCGTACCTTAACCGGTTCGCACCAAAGCGTCCCAAAATATTTCAGGGCCGTTCATCCCGGGGTGAGCGGCCTTGTTCTATAACGAACCTATGCGTAAGGCTATTTTGCATATATCATACTGATTCCCCTAACTTACACTTGCGCGTTCCAATTGCTGCGACCAATGGAAAGACACAATATTATGAACCAGCTTGCCTCCTCTTCCCAGCTCCGAATGTCGTTGGTCAGATGGGCCTTATTTGTGATTCCTACGATCATGCTGCTTGGTTTTATTTCGGGCACGGTTTCGGGTTCGGGGGAACAAAATGCCTGGTATCAGGAATTGGTAAAGCCAGAGATACAGCCCCCCGGATGGTTGTTTGGCGTGGTATGGCCGATATTATATTTGTTGATCGGTCTGGCTTTTGCCATGATATTGCACGCGCGCGGGGCAAAAGGGCGCGGCCTAGCCATTGGGCTTTTTCTGGCACAATTGCTGCTCAATTTTGCTTGGTCGCCGCTGTTTTTCGGGCAGCATCAGGTGACAAGCGCTTTTTATCTGATCATCCTCATCTTGCTACTGGCTATTGCCGCCACTTTTGCCTTTGGCCGGATCCGCAAAGCCGCCGCATGGTTGATGCTCCCATATCTATTATGGCTCAGCTTTGCTTCTATCCTTAATTTTCAGATAGATCGCCTGAACCCTGACGCAGAGGGTCTTTACGTTCCGGCGGCAAGTGCCCAAATAGGTTAGCACTGGCCATTGGGGCCAAAAGGAGTTTGAATATGCAAAGCGATAATAAGATTTTTGACGATCTTGCCAAAATGCTCAACGGCGTAGCCGGAACCGTTGCGGGCATGGGCCGCGAGGCGCAGGAAAATATGCGCGACCGGGCAAAGGAATGGGCGGGCGGCCTTGATTTTGTCACCCGTGAGGAATTTGAGGCGGTGAAGCAAATGGCCGCCAATGCCCGCGCAGAGGCCGATGCGCTGGCGTCGCGTGTCGCGGCGTTAGAGGCTGCGGTAAAAGGCGCGAGTAAAACAGCAGCGAAACCGGCGGCCAAGACAGCTTCCAAAGCCACGCCGCGCAAGGCCACCGCAAAACCGGCGGTGCACAAAGCAAAGCCTTAGGTCCTGTCCCTAAACCCTAGAGGGAATAGTTTTCCACAATGCACCCACAGACTTGTGGACCGATAACTATGATCGCGCTTGCGCCCATTTTGCGGGCGATGCATTAGATGCTTATGCCCATCTGGTACCGCCCCTATGCATGATCCCGACGAAGATTTCGCCAGCTTTGAACGCGAGGAGCAGGCCCCGATGGAGATGTTCGCCGCCCTGTTCGAAGCGCGGGGCTGGTCCTATGAAACCGACGGGGATGAAGAGGTCAGCGCCGAGTATAAAGGCAGCTGGGCCAGTTATCAGATACGGGTGATATGGCGCGGTGAAGATAACAGCCTTCAGGTCATCATCCTGCCCGATGTCACCGTGCCGCAGACGAAACGCAATGAGTTATACCGCGCCCTTGGCCTGATTAACGAACAATTATGGATGGGGCATTTTGATATCTGGTCCAGCAATGGCATATTGTTGTTCCGCCACGGATCGCTCTTGCCGTCCAATGGGATGCTCGGGCTGGATCAGGCGCAGACCATTATTGATGTCGCTATTGACGAATGCGAACGGTTTTATCCGGTGTTCCAATTCATCATCTGGGGCGACAAAAGCCCGGAAGAAGCGATTGCCAGCGCATTGGTAGAAACGCACGGCGAAGCTTAGGATCAGGATCCTATTGAGTTGTGATCAGATAATGCATCTGTGCCCGGCTGATTGGTTTTTCCCGGTCATCCTGCCACGCCAGCGCCTCGACATTCGCCATTGTCCGTCCCATACGCACCACATGGCCCGCCGCATAAGTTGTTTTGGTCAGCCCGCCGCGCATAAAATCGACGGTGACGTTGACCTGCTTTATTGAGGCGTCGCTACTCCGTTCGGCTAGGGCTTTGTGGATCGCGGCCACCGCAGCCATTTCGAGCAGGCCAGATATCGCCCCGCCGTGCAAATAGCCAGGCCGTCCCTGCACCTTGTCATTAAAGGGCATTTCGATGACAGGAGCGGGTCCGCTATTATCGGATATCACTATGCCCAGCGCCCTGGCATATGGGGGCAGGCCTGATTGCGTCTTGTTATCTGCCATCATTGCCATCCTCCCAGACGGATGAAAGTGCCGCTGGCATAAGCAAGCGGATCATCCATATCGCCATTATGGGCAATGCCCCGGACAAAGCCAACACTGCGGCTGATATGATAACAAATGCCGCGCCCATAGACACGCTGTCCGGAGGGGGAGGGACGCAGATAATCGAGCCTTAAGTCCATCGTTACCTGCGGAACAAATTCACCGCGCCTTTGCCAGAGCGCCATGCTGGTGGCATTGTCGAGCAAGCTGATCACCACCGCAGAGGCAATGACCCCGCTGCCGGGATCGCCGACCAGATCCTCTCGCCAGTCAATAGCCAGTTCAACCCAATCATCACCATGCCCTGAATATTTCATATTCAAAAAGCCGCCATGGCCAATTTTGCCCATGAAATTATTGACCATTTCCGGATCAAAACGGTTTGACGGCGGAAAGTCCGAACTGGTGCTTGCATTGTTCATATACTATTCCCTATCCACAGATGCGCCCTATGCAAGGAAATTCAAATATGGAATCTACATCTGCATTACTGCAATCGGCGCTGACGCCTGCTTTTTTGCTTGTCGCTTTGGGCAGTATGTTGGGGCTGTTTACCGGCCGTCTGTCTCGTATTGTCGATCGGTCGCGCGATTTGCAGGATATCTATTCCCAAACAAAGGGGAGGGAGCATGACCGGCTGGTGGCAGAGCTGCGTGATTTGGAAAAACGCATCCATATCGTCAACCGCGCCATTGCCTGCGGCGTGCTAAGCGCGATTACAGTCAGCCTATTGATCGGCATTTTGTTCATCATTGAATTTACAGGCTTGCAACTGGGCCGTTATGCCGTGAGCGCTTTCATGATCGCCATCGGGTTGATGGCAGGGGCGTTAATCCTGTTCATGGCCGAGGTGCGTTTTGCAATCCGCAATGTTCGGATCAGCGAGGAATTTCTCGAACTGCCACATGGTTCCAAAAAGCAATAGCGATAACCAGATTATTCTGTTTTTGCCGTCCCAATGCTTTTGTCATAGCGCGGTGTAACAAGGGCTTTTGCTATTTGTTCATAGGCATAGCCGATTTTTAATACCTGATGGTCGTGCCAGCGCGCACCGGTGAAGCTGATTCCGACGGGCAGCCCGTCAACCTCACCCATGGGCACGGTTAAATGCGGTGCACCGGCGATTGCGGCAAGCGAGCTGGCGCTGGGGCCAGAAAAATCATCTCCATCACCCAATGTAGTCAGCCACGCCGGGCCATTGGTCGGTTGCACCAGCACATCGACATTGTAGGTAACAAGCAAGCGGTTCAAATGGTCATTCACCCGGCCGGTCAGGCTATCGGCTAGCTTTTGCAGATCCTGCCTAGACATATTTGTCGCTTCTGCCCGGTCAAAGCCGCTTTGGTCAAAAAATTGCAATTCGCTGTCCGCATTGGCGCGGTTAAACGCGATCAGGTCCGCCAATGTCTTATGCGGCACAAGTCCGGCAGGCAGGCTTTGCAGATAATCGGCCATATCATATTTCAGCTCGCCAAAGAGCAATGTTCCCTCATCGCGGTCAATATTATCGTCCAAGCCGCCTTCGCTATTTTCAATATCTACAATCACCGCACCCGCCGCCTTCATCTGAGCGATGCGTATTTCAAATAGGCGATTCAGCGTATCACCGCCGGTCACCTGATCGCGCAAAATGCCAATACGGATATTTTTCAAATCACTCGTGCTTAGCCCATTGGTATAATCACCGCGCCATGTATCCGCTTCTTTGGTCGCCGGATCTTGGCTATCGCTGCCCGCCATGACGGTAAGCATGATTGCGGCGTCCATGACCGTTTTGGTCATCGGTCCGGAGGTATCCTGTGTATGGCTGATCGGGACAATATGGGTGCGCGAAACCAGCCCGACGGTCGGTTTGAACCCGACAACGCCGTTCACCGATGATGGGCAGGTAATGGACCCGTTTGTTTCAGTACCTACTGTGGCTGCAGCAAGGCCCGCTGCCATGGCCGCGCCGCTGCCCGCCGACGATCCGCAAGTGTTGCGGTCAAGCGCATGGGGGTTTTTGGTGAGGCCGCCCACCGCGCTCCACCCACTGGTGCTATTGTCGGAACGGATATTGGCCCATTCGGACAGATTGGTTTTGCCCAGTATCACCGCGCCAGCCTCCCGCAGCCGGGCGACAATGGACGCATCGCGCTGTGTGATATTATCCTTAAGCGCAAGCGATCCTGCGGTGGTCGGTAAATCGCCCTTGGCCTCGATATTGTCCTTCAGCAATATGGGGATGCCGTGCAGCGGACCGCGATATTTGCCCGCCTTTATCTCCGCATCCATAGCCCGCGCCTGATCCAGCGCATCGGGGAAGGTCGCAATCACCGCGTTCAACTTTGGCCCTGCATCGTCAATATCGGATATGCGCTCCAGATAAGCCTGCACAATTTGCTCGCTAAAAAAATATCCATTTTCTATCCCGCGAGCAAGCTCGGCCAGGCTGTGATTGGAAATCGGACCATATTCATGGGTTGCGGCTCCATCGGCGTCGGCCATCATCGGCGCTTTGGCCAAAGCCGGGGCAAAAGGGCAGGCGGATAGTAACAATGCAAAGGCAGTGATCCGTATATTCATCCTTCTGCTTCCTTCCCCTGTTCGACCGAACGGTCATGCGCGGCGCGCAATGTGCGCTGCATTAACCGCAATATAGCCTCATCCTCGTCCATCACTGCAAGCCCCGCTGCGGTCGAACCGCCTTTCGAAGCCACACGCGACGCCAGCTCCGCCGGGGAATATGGGCTTTGCGCCGCGAGCATGGCGGCGCCCTCGGTCATTTCGCGGGCGAGCCTTTCCGCCTGATCGGGTGCCATTCCCAATTGCGTGCCCGCCGCCGCCAATGCCCCGATAAAACGGTATAGATACGCAGGGGCGCATCCGGCAATCGCGGTAAAGCCATGCATATCGTTCTCCGCCGCCATCCAATAAGGTGTGCCCAGCGCCGAAAGCCATGTTTCGGCATCCGCCCTGTCCGCATCATTCAGCCCTTTTGCAAACAGGCCCAAAGGTGATTTGCCCAGCGCGGCCGCCAAGTTTGGCATCACCCGCAATATCCGGCACCCAGGAAAATGATGGGCAAGGCTGTCGGTGCTAACGCCGCCCAAAATCGAAATGACCAGAGCGCCGGGTTTCAGCAGCGAAGCAATCTCCCCCGCCCGGTCGGCGAGCATATAAGGCTTTATGGCAATCATCAGCCTGTCATATTGGTGCGGTGCGGCCTTGGCTTCGGTGAAATGCAATGCACCATTTGGTAGGTTTCTGCTGGTTGGTTTGACAATATGGAAATGCGCACCATCCGCCCCCGCCGCCATCCATCCTTCGACCATCGCTCCGGCCATATTGCCGCAACCAAAAAGCAGCATCGGCGCGGGGAAAGTAAAGGCGGGTCGTTCGGTCATGTTGCTATCTCATCATTCAGGGTCAGGAAAAGGCACAATCCGCCGGGTAGGTCAGCGGGCGGAGCGCCGATATGACGCACCGCATCGGCGCGGGCGCGTTCGAGCAAAATAGGGGCAATATCGTCTTTATAGAAAATATGGTCAGCCTCCCCCAAAAGCCGGGCCATTCGCAGCGTCAGATCATCGGGATCATTGGAGTATAGCTTTATGGTGACAAGGCCGTTTTGCGCCGGGCCGTCGCTGCTTTCCAACCAGCGGGCAACCGCATCCCCGTTTTGGTCGCTAAAAGGATCAAGCGCTCCGCCCGGCTGAAAGGCCTTGTCCAAGGCGCGTCTGCGTTCCGGGGCTGCGGGCCAGCGCAGCTTGATAGCATTGCGGGCAGCCAAGATATTCTGCGCAAGCTTGCCCAGTTGCTGCGGCAGCAAAGCCTCCAATTTTTGCCGTATTGCCTTGGCCATGCCTGCCGATGCGCCGCCGGTTCCAACCGCGATCAGAACGGGTGCACGGTCGATAATAGCGGGCGTGGTAAAATCGCAAAGATCAGGGCGGTCAACGACATTGACAATCATACCCTTGGCGCGAAGCCGTTCCGCCATCCGGGCCGCTTCGCCTTCATCCTCTATTGCAACAAAGGCGATTTTGGCGCAGCGGCAAACGGGATTGGGGCAATCATCGACACAGGTGCCGCCCGCCCGTTCGATCAGCCGCCTTTTCGCATCCGCCGCATCCCCGCCGCCCGTCAGCACGATATTTTTGCCGCGCAGATTAAGGAAGAGAGGAAGCTGATCCATCCGTCTTAATCCAGCCAGTCGGGCACGTGTTCTGCCGCCAATATCGTTGCCGGTTTGATCCGTTCGGCCACAACCGCGAACCTATCCCCGTCAACCAGCACCTCAGGCACAAGGCCGCGGCTGTTATAGGTGCTGGCCATGGTCGCGCCATAGGCCCCGGCGGTGCGGAATATCGCCAGATCGCCTGCGGCAAATTCATCGGTTTCGCGGTGCATGGCAAATGTATCGCCGGTTTCGCATACCGGTCCTACAATATGCGCGGTCATATGCCGCCCATTGGGCTGGACGGCGACAAATTCATGATAGGCGTCATACATGGCAGGCCGGGCCAGATCATTCATCGCCGCATCCACGACAATAAAAGGCGCATTGCCGCCGCCCGGTTTCACACGGATCACCTGAGTGAGCAGAACCCCGGCATTCCCGGCGATCACCCGGCCCGGTTCGAACATTAACTGCACGTCCCAATGGGCCGTCACACGGGCGACCATTTCGCCATAGTCGGCGGGGCTGGGTGGGTTATCTTTGCCGCTATAGGTAACGCCCAGTCCGCCGCCCAAATCCACATGGGTCACCGCCGCACCGCCGCCCCTTATATCTTTAACCAAGCCGCCTGCCTTGATAAAGGCTGCCTCCAGCGGGCTGAGACTGGTCAGCTGGCTGCCGATATGTAGGGCAATGCCCCGCACGTTCAGGCCGGGTAGCCGCGACAGCCGCAAATAGATGGCCTTGGCCTTGTGGAATGGCACGCCAAATTTATTCTCCGCCTTTCCCGTGGAAATTTTGGCATGGGTGCCCGCGTCAACATCGGGATTGATACGCAGCGCGATATTGGCGGTTTTGCCCATCGCCGCTGCTATCGCGGACAATTCTATCCCTTCTTCTTCCGATTCAACATTGAACTGGCCAATATCCTGTTCCAGCGCATGGGCCATTTCGCTTGCTGTTTTGCCGACACCCGAAAAGACAATATCCTGCGCCTTCATCCCCGCCGCAAGCGCTCTGTCAAGCTCGCCTGCTGACACCACATCGGCACCATAGCCTTCCTTTGCCAATATGCGCAGCACCGCAAGATTGGGATTGGCTTTAATCGCAAAGGCAATATGCGGGTTATCAAGTCTGGCCAGCGCCTCCTTAAACACCCGCGCATGGCGGACAAATGTGGCGCGGGAATAGACATAGACGGGTGTTTCCACCTCGGCGGCTATTATTGGTAATGGCACGTCTTCGGCGTGGAGCACGCCATTTTTCAACTCAAAATGGTCCATCTGGTTCGCTTACTATTTATTTGGGTTCATCTTCGTCGCCGGGTGCGGCGGCGGTTTCATCGGGTTGAGCGGAGTTCGCAGCATTGGAGGCGTCCACTTCCGGTTGGCTTCCGGGCGGAAGGTCAAAAGGATCATCCTCGCGCCGCACCGATCGGCTCAAAATTTCTACGCTGCGTCCTGGGCGTGCCTGTGCAGGCGGGGTGAGCAGCTGGTCTGGGCTTTCCGGTTTGTCCCGGCCAAAGGCAACGGGTGCAGGCTTCGCCCCTGGCTGCGGTTCCAGCTCGCCATATTTCCCGCAAGCGGCAAGCAAGGTCAATGCGCCAAGCGTACCAATCCGCAAAAAGAAAGGAACATTAAATTTCATAACCGATTCGTCTGTTTCAGCATCATAATCTGGTATCTTACCTGTTCCGGCGCAGTTCCGCCATAGCTGGTGCGGCTCGCCACCGATCCTTCCACGGTCAAATCGGGCAGGTCATGGCCCGCAATGCGTCCATCAATCGCCACCAAATCTTCGATGCTCAAATCAGCAAGGCCGCAGCCGCGCTCCTCGCACAGCTTCACCGCCGCGCCGGTAATATGGTGCGCCTCGCGGAACGGAATGCCGCCCTGCCTGACCAACCAGTCGGCAAGGTCGGTGGCGGTCGAAAACCCGCTATCGGCGGCGGTGCGCATTTTTTCAGGAGCGAATGTCATGCTTTCAACCATGCCGGTCATCGCCGTCAGGCACAGCCCCAAAAGATCATGCGCCTCAAACACCGGCGGCTTGTCATTTTGCATATCTTTGGAATAGGCGAGCGGAAGCCCCTTCATCGTCATCATCAAAGCATTCAGGCATCCGGTGATCCGTCCGGCATGGCCGCGAACCAGCTCCGCGGCGTCAGGATTGCGTTTTTGCGGCATGATTGAACTGCCGGTGGACCAGGCATCGGACAATGCGACAAAGCCAAAGGGTTGCGAAGCCCAAATGATGATTTCTTCGGCCAGACGCGAAAGGTGCAGCGCGATTTGCGACGCGGCCATCAAATAATCGAGCGCGAAATCACGGTCTGATACGCTATCCATCGAATTGGCGGTCGGCCTTTCAAAACCGAGCGCCTTTGCTGTCATGTCGCGGTCATTGGCAAAACCCGTTCCGGCGAGCGCCGCGCTGCCCAGCGGGCATTCACTATTGCGCTGATTACACATCCGCAGCCGGCTGGCATCCCGGGTAAACATTTCATAATAGGCCAGCAGATGATGACCCAATGTAACCGGCTGAGCGACCTGTAAATGGGTGAAGCCGGGCAATATCGTATCGCTCTGTTCCTCGGCCCGGACAATCAACGCTTCGCGCAGGTTGGACAATGCGCCCATAACCTCGTTCACCGCATCCCGGGTCCAAAGGCGGAAAGCCGTGGCAACCTGATCATTACGTGATCGCGCGGTGTGCAACCGCCCGGCCACCGGGCCAATGATTTCGGTCAGCCGCGCCTCTATGGTCATATGGATATCTTCTAGCGCCAGATTGACGGGTACGCCCTCCGCTTCATATTCGGTTTCAATCTGTTTCAGCCCGGCAATAATAGCATCGGCGTCGCTTTGGCCAACTATGCCGGTTTTGCCCAGCATTTCGGCATGGGCAATCGAACCGCGAACATCCTGCCGCCAAAGCCGCTTGTCGAACGGGATGGAGGCATTTATCTCTGCCATAACTGCGGCGGGGCCTTCGGCAAAACGCCCGCCCCACATTTGGTTACCCTTTTGGCATTGGAATCGGATATGCGACTATTAATGATATGGCTCCTTGCATTGCCGGCGGTGTTGCTTGCTGGATGCGATAAAAGGTCTGAGCCGCGAGGGCAAGAAAAGACACAGGCCAATAACAAAAGTCAGACGTCAAGCGAAGACATCATATTGGAAAGCGCGAATGGTATGAGCGCGGTGCTCAGTTATACCTATCAGGGCAGCGAGGCACCAAGCGGGACATTTACCGGCGCGGATGGCCGCGATGTCAGCCTGTCCGATTTTGCGGGGCGGCCGTTGCTTGTGAATATATGGGCAACATGGTGCGCCCCGTGCAAGGCGGAAATGCCGACCATCGACGCGCTGGCAGAGATAGAGGCCGGCACCATGTCAGTGATAGCCGTCAGTCAGGATTTGCAAGGCCGAGCGCCGGTGCTTGATTTTTTCAAACAAAGCGGCATTCGCAATTTGGAACCTTATACTGACGAGGACAATATGCTCCTGTCGCATTTTGGCGGCATTTCTCTACCGACGACGATATTATATGATAGCGGCGGAAAAGAGGTCTGGCGCGTGCAAGGCGGGCTGGAATGGAATGATGAGGAAGTGGCGGGATTGCTTCGCGAAGCCGGTTAGGCCCCGGTTTGAAATTACATCAATATCCGGCAGGTCCGACAAGCCTCACGCCGGGGGGGATTTTTGGGGTTAGGCTTTGGGGAGGCGTCTTTGCGTTTTTCGGTAGCTTGTCCATCGTCATTACTGCTATTTTGGGTGGCGGTTTTGCCGCCATTATCCGCCGTAATGGCCAATGCGGGAGCAGCCGATAAGCCGGCGAATAGCATAGCTGCGAACATCGCGGTTTTCATCATATGCATATCTGAATTTGCTCCCTCTTGCCCTGCTGAATGCAAAATCTGTACAGCATAACATAGAGAAAAGCATGGGAGCCGCAGGAAGTCAAGAAAATCGGCAGTTATAGGAATGTCATGGTGGGCGCTAACGGGCTCGAACCGCTGACCCTCTCGGTGTAAACGAGATGCTCTACCAACTGAGCTAAGCGCCCTTAACGGGCCATGACGAGCAGAATCAATCTGCGATGGACGGGCCAATGCCAAAGCCCGGCAGGATTGGCAAGCTTTTTTGCGTCGTCATGCGTTAAATCACCGAAACGCGCGATGAATATAGTTCACAGAAATATTTCTCCAGCTTTGCTGCACTTTCATCGGAAAGGTCGATGAATACGCGGCGGGCATCTTTTGGATCCATGCGGCGGACCAATAGACCGCTTTCGGTCATCCCGGTGATCCAGCGCAGCGCCGTTGTCGCTGGAACAGCGGCGGCAATACACAGGCTGGACACAGATACTGATTTTTCTTCCAGCCGCGCAACCAGCAGGTCCAGCAATATATCCCAAGCCGGATCGGCAAATAATTCGGTATCAAAAAAACTATCACGCCTGCGTCTTTGTTTAATGATTTCCCGCACGCTTGCGGCGCTTATCATGGAGGCCTGATCCACGATGGCGGCCCTTTTGGTTTCGACAAAAGGTTGCAAAATGCTGCTGGGTGCAGGCCGAAATGATACCGGCTTTTCGGCCAGTTGATGGTTGCTTTTAATATCGTCCTGATCGGCGAGCTTTGCCAAAGTGCGGGCAAAATCTGCCAATTCGTCGCTTATCTTGTGTAAAGCCCCGATGCTGGTGTCGCGGCTGTTATCGTGCAAATTTTCCATTTTCTTACCCCGCCTGATTGCCCCAGACATAATCAGCAAAGCTTCAAGGTCGGCTCCTTTGATCAGGAAATGGCATTGGGATATTGGCATATGGGCATAGGCCTCATCCAAATTATCCATATCCGTCCAAATCAGCGCCTCTCCGCCGCTGCTCGTTAAGTATGCGGATATGTTGGAAATTTCCCGCGAAGGCCGGTCCGAAATGGAGGTTATGTCGGCGATAAGCAGGTCAAAAGAGGAAGATTGACTGGCCTCCGGTCCAAATTGGGCAATGTCTGGTCGGTTAACGGCGCTGCATCCGGCCCGTCCGGCGATATGCTCCAAAATCTGTTTTTCGCCGTCATTAAGGCTCACAATAGCGACGGTGCGCTGCGGAAATGACGATTCATTCCGGGTTAAATATGTTTGCATTGGATTTGCTTCCCTGTTTTCTTATCGGTGAAAAGGGGCTCGCAAATGCCCCCCAACCATCGTCTCTCTTGTGATCCAACCGGATAGCCTCCAAAATGGATTTAACCATGTCCGACGTTTCTTGTATGAGCCGCTCGTATATAAAATTTGTTCGAAAGCTGGCCTTTTGGGGCTGTGCGCCCTATCTAAATTCCATGTCTATTAAGAGAGGAATAATAGGTCGTGCAAAAAACAAAGATTATATTGGCGCTGTGCGCTCTGCCCTTATTGGTTGCTCCCATGGTTGAGGCGGCCCAAGCTGCACCGGCGGCAAAAAAAGCTCCCTTGATGCTGCAAAAATGGGAAGGGTCATATGACGGTGTCCCCGCTTGGGATAAGGTAAAGCCAAAAGATTTTCCCGCTGCTTTTGAAGAAGGCATGAAGCTTACCAAGGCAGAATATGAGCGGATTTTGAATAATCCCGAACCCATTAGTTTTGAAAACACCATTGTTGCAACCGAGCTTGCCGGAAAGGAATTGGGGCGGCTATTTCCGGTATGGGGCGTGCATACTTCCAACCTTTCCAATGATCAGATTCGTCAGTATCAGGCAGAATATGGCCCAAAGCTTAGCCAGTTTTTCACCGAATTGACCCTTGACGCCCGTTATTTTCAGCGCATCCAATATCTTTATCAAAAGCGCGATAGCCTTGGCCTTGATGCAAAGCAGATGCGGCTGTTGACGGAGACTTATGACGATCTTGTGCGCAACGGTGCCTTGCTCAATGCGGATCAGCAAAAGCGGGCGATTGCAATCGAATCGGAGCTGGCCAAATATTTTTCGACCTTTTCGTCCAAAGTGCTCGCCGATGAAGAGACCTATATTTTGATAGAGGATAAGGCGGATCTTGCTGGGCTTCCCGATAGCTATGTCGCGTCGCTGGCCGATGCTGCAAAAGGATAAGGGCAAAAAGGCTGGGCCGTTGCCAATACGCGCAGCGCCGTTCAGCCTTGTTGGAAAACAGCACCAACCGC
>JAAURJ010000071.1 GCA_012032285.1 Sphingomonadales bacterium | reverse complement strand
GATTGCAATCGAATCGGAGCTGGCCAAATATTTTCGACCTTTTCGTCCAAAGTGCTCGCCGATGAAGAGACCTATATTTTGATAGAGGATAAGGCGGATCTTGCTGGGCTTCCCGATAGCTATGTCGCGTCGCTGGCCGATGCTGCAAAGGATAAGGGCAAAAAAGGCTGGGCCGTTGCCAATACGCGCAGCGCCGTTCAGCCCTTGTTGGAAAACAGCACCAACCGCGCTTTAAGGGAAAAAGTGTGGAATGCCTTTACCAAGCGCGGCGATAATGGCGATGATAATGACACCAATGCCGTCATTGCACAGATATTGAAATTGCGTCAGGAACGCGCCGAATTGCTCGGATTTGAAACCCACGCCCATTTCCGTATGGCCAATACCATGGCAAAAGACCCGGATCGCGCGATGGATTTGATGATGAAGGTATGGCCTGCGGCTGTCGCGCGTGTCGGTGAAGAGGTCGCCGATATGCAAGCGATTGCCGATGCCGACGGCATCACAATCGAACCATGGGATTATCGTTTCTACGCCGAAAAAGTGCGCAAGGCGAAATATGATCTCGATCAAAATGAGATTAAACCCTATTTTCAGCTGGATAATATGATGGCCGCCATGTTCGATGCTGCGGGTCGTCTTTATGATTTCAAATTCACCGAAAACACCGGCACCGTTCCGGTTTTCCACCCCGATGTTCGTACATTTGAAGTGACCCGCAATGGCAAAATTGTCGGGCTATTTTATCTCGATAATTTTGCCCGGCCGGGGAAAAGATCCGGCGCATGGATGACCACTTACCGCGACCAGTATAAATTGGGCGGAGAGAATAATATCATCCTTGCATCCAACAATAATAATTTTGTGAAAGGTGCAGGCGGAGAACCGACGCTGATCAGTATCGACGATGCCTCCACATTATTTCATGAATTTGGTCATGCGCTGCATTATCTGAGCTATGATATTACTTGGCCGGGCCTTGACGGGACACCGCGCGACTTTGTCGAATATCCAAGCCAGGTAAATGAAAACTGGCTGCTGACGCCCTATATACTGAATAGCTATGCCAAACATTATAAGACCGGCGAACCTATCCCGCAGGAGTTGGTTGACAAGATTGAAAAGAGCAGCACCTTTAACCAAGGCTTTGCGACCGTTGAATATCTGTCGAGTGCGATTTTGGATATGAAGCTGCACAACCGGAAAGACTCGGTGGCGGACCCGGCGGCATTTGAAAAAGCAACCTTGGCAGAAATTGGGATGCCAAAGGAAATGGTGATGCGGCACCGCCTGCCGCAGTTTAATCATCTTTTTTCCTCCGATGCCTATTCGGCGGGCTATTATAGCTATTTATGGTCCGAAACTATGGACGCCGATACATGGGCGGCTTTTGAAGAATCGGGCGATGTATGGAATAAGGGCATTGCCGATAAATTTCGCACAATATTGCTGTCAACCGGCGGGGAGACGGACCGGATCGAAGCATACCGTGCCTTTCGCGGCCGCGATCCTGATGTCAATGCCTTGCTGAAACGGCGGGGTTTCCCGGTGACATCAAAAGGCCCCGGTGATGCACCGCCGATCATGGAAGAAGCAGCTTCTTCGGTCGTCGGGGAGTAGCGACTGGCCGTTGATATTACCCGGCGGCCTGCTTTACGGCTGTGCCGCCGGATTTTTTGATTTTGCCTTTAGACATGGCTTTTGCTGCATAAAGCGCCGCGTCGGCCGCTGCTATCAACTGCTCCGCATCGTCGCCGTCGGCAGGATAATGGGCAACCCCGATACTGGCGGAAATAGGAATCATCCGGCCTTCGATTTGGGCGGGTTTGATAAAGCCGGTCAATGCGGTGTCCGCCAATGCATTGCGGTCCAACTGCGTGTCACAGGCCAAAATGATGGCAAATTCATCGCCGCCCAGTCGCGTGACGATACCCGTATCACCTATGCTTTGGCTTAGGCGTGATGCGGTTTCGCGCAGAAAAGCATCCCCTGCTGGATGCCCATATTTATCGTTAATCGGCTTAAATTCGTTTAAGTCGATCAGGGCAATAGACAGCATTCCCTGTTTTTTCTTTGCGCATAGCAATTCTTTGTCCAATATTTCGTCAAAAGCACGGCGATTGCCAACGCCGGTCAGCGCATCCTGGGTCGCCAGCCGGTGCATTTCAATCTGCAGTGAAATAAGGTCCACCGTCTTGCCATGCTGTTCCAGAAGCATCCGGATCAAAAAGCTTGTTGCCACCAGCATTGCGAGCGATGCCACTATTTCTGCGGCCGATCCGGAAAATAGCATCAGAAAGGCAATGGGCAGGATGCCAAGGGTCGTATTGCCAATAGCGGCGCTGCGGATATTGGACAGGCAAAAGGCGGTCGATAATGCGCCCATGGATAGGACGATGGGATAATAGCTGCGATGCCCGGTTGGCGCATATGACCAGTTCACCACGCACCAAATGCTGCATAATAAAGTGATGAAGCAGGAAAAGAACACCGCGCTGCGCACCATTTTACGGCATCCGCGCGGGCTTAACTGCCGCTTTGCATTCTTACTAAGATTGATAAACCCGCCAATATATAACAGCCCGACAATCACCGGTATCACCGTGCTGATGAAAAACGGAATGGCCGGATTGGCCAGATATAAAGAGCCCGGAACGCCTAGAAACAGCACAATATTTAACCAGCGGCTGTGGTTTAAAATCCGGTCCGATTGCAACCGAGCCAGATCATTCCGCACTTCTGCTGGAACGACCGGAAATATGGTGCGTAAAACTATGTATATCCCATCCATCTATATGCATAAGCATAGTGATGGTAAAATTCATGTTAACGCAATACATTATATCCAACCTGTCGTTAAGGATCAGGTGGAAACCAAAGTATCGCTACCCCTAAACCAGAAAAGCGGTTCTGCCGGTTGCTGGGAAGAAATCGCCAATGGCAATGCCGTTTCGCAAAAGGCGCATTCCGCCGTTGTTCGCCCGATATGCCAGTTTGTTCGTGTGCAGCATGGGCAATGATTGACCGATTCGGGATAATAAAGCGGCGTAAAGGTCCGCATAGCTGCGCTACTTCGAAAATCTTTTATATTCATATACATCGACTATTCCTTCACCGTAGTTAGCCCCCACAGTTGCGACCAGTCGTTTATTTCTATCGACAAAATGCATTTTATCACATGAACTCTATATGAACAATATGCTGAAGCGGCGGCATCTTGTCGCTACAAATGCACGGTTTGAATGGACTTGTCTCCTGCTGGAATTTGATATAATTATGATATCATAATTAAGCAGGAGATATAAAAATGACCGATTCGCTTCCCCATAAACTGCCCGGTTCAGGGCTGACCATTTCGAATGAATATCCATCTTCAACGAAGAGCGGTTATGGAATGTTGCTGCTCCTGCTCCTCTTTCTTGCCATAGGCGTTTTGGGCGCTGCTTTTATCGGGCAAAACACGATATTGGCGATGACAATTTTGATTATGGCTATGATAGGGGTCGTTTTTGTTTCAAGTGGGTTTTATTTGCTCAACCCCAATCAGGGCGCCGCGATTCAGCTGTTCGGTAGCTATAAGGGCACCGACCGCAATACCGGGCTGCGTTGGCGCTGGCCATGGCTTACACGCCATAAAATTTCGGTGCGCGTGCATAATGTAACCTCGCAAAAGGTGAAAGTGAATGATCTGCGCGGCAATCCCATTGAAATTGCAACCAATGTTGTTTGGCGCGTGACCGATACGGCAAAGGCGCTGTTCGATGTTGAGGATTATCAGGAATTTGTTGATATCCAGATCGAAAGCGCGGTGCGGGTGATTGGTGCGCGATACCCCTATGACGATTTTGAACACGCCGAAGTCACGCTGCGCGGCGATGCAGAGGAAGTGAGTGAGCAGTTGGAAATACAGCTTCAGGAACGGGTTGAGGCGGCCGGGGTTGCCATTGACGAATGCCGGCTTACCCATTTGGCCTATGCCCCTGAAATCGCACAGGCGATGCTCCGCCGGCAACAAGCGCAGGCAGTAGTTGCGGCGCGGCAGACTTTGGTTGAAGGTGCGGTTGGCATGGTCGAAACCGCGCTTGATATGCTCAGCGCCAAACAAGTGGTGGAGCTGGATGATGAACGCAAGGCCGCTATGGTGTCGAACCTGATGGTGGTGCTGTGCGGGGAACGCGATAGCCAGCCGGTGGTTAACGCAGGGTCGCTCTATTAAACATTGAACCGCCATGCCCAACAATCCCAAAAAATCCTTTCCGCTCCGGCTCGATCCCGCGCTCTACGCCGCGATCGAACGGGCGGCGGCGGATGATTTCCGCAGCGTGAACGCAGAGGTTGAGGTGCTGCTGCGCGAGGCGCTGGCAAGACGGGGCGTGAAGGTGAAGATAAGTGCAAAGCCGCGGCGAGGGCGTCCGCCAAAACAAGACGAAGAAAGCGATGAAGGAGAAGATTGATGAGCCAAATATTCCTTGAAAAAGGCGCATGGTTCCGGGCCAAAAAATATGGTTATGGCGCTGGCTGGCCAATTAAGTGGCAGGGATGGACGCTACTGATTGCCTATATTGCCGCTTTGGCTGGCATCGGTTTGATGGCGGAGGCAAAGGACGCATTTTTCCAGATATTTGCCTTTGCCCTGTTCATCGTCCTGACCGCGGTTTTACTAAAGATATGCCATGCCCGTACCGAAGGCGGTTGGCGTTGGCGATGGGGAGAATAAAGGGGGGGCTGACCCAAGACAATGAAATATATGGTCAGTTTCCAACCTTGATCAATGCAGGCGGGCTTTAGTGCCCTCCCCTCGTCAGGAGCCAGTCACCCCAAGGCCTCATCCAATAATCGCGCCAGCCTTAACCAAGCACGTTGGAATTACGTGAATTACGGTGACTCGTCTATATTTACCGGCATTATGTACGAGTTACAGGGAGCTCTTTCCTGCAAAGAAACCAAAGACTCCACATGCACAGAAAACTGCGGCATAAGGCTATTATGCGTCTTCCCAAACCACAGTCAGCGCCCGGCTTACTTATATGGGCAATCACAATCGCCTTTGGGATTGTGGCTGGCAATGTGCTTTACGTTCTCATCGGTCAGAACATTGAAAATGTCTCCGCAGAGAAAGGTTTCGACACGCTTCTGTCGCGGCACTGGCCAGACATAATGGCGTGGTGGGCTGAAAATGGATTTTGGCTTGCGCTGACGTTTGCTTTCTTTTTCGGAGCTACACTAGCATTATGGATAAACGTGGGTTTGCAGGCGTGGGGGGCAAATAAAAAATCTGATTCAAAACAGACGGACAATGAATCAGTCGTCCAAGAAACTCCAATCTCTGAAATTGCAACGAATGTGCCTTTATCCGGGCCAAACCTTGAACTTGAAGAAGCGAACGAAAAAATTGGCTTTTTGCAGTCGCAAATTGATGAAATGAAGCAAAAGCAGAAAATACAAAACGACACCAAAAGGAGCCTTGCCGAAATAGATATTTTGCAGGCGGCTATAATTGACAGAACGCCTTATTGCCTACGCACAGCGGAACAGGTGCGGTTGAAATTCACGTCGATCATGGCTGATATAGATAATGCACAGAAAAGTGAGTTAACCAGCGTTCAAGACCGCCCGATGCAAGCGTTACGAATGTTACTAAATGAATGGAGATCATCAGTTAGCGAAGTTTATATGGATTTCCCGAATGAATCCGACTTAGCAAGAGAGACACTGGACTTTTCAGCCTTTACGAATGATCCCTTTGTAAGGGCGGTGGACGAGCCGGACGGCCTCTCGCAAGTCTTACAAGGCGAGTACAGAAAATTTGCCGCTCAAAGAAAAAACTTAGGGCGTATAACCGCACGATTGCAGCAAGAGTTTGATAACGAGAAAAGATCGCTACTTGAGATACTGAACGATTAGGTGTCACCAAGGCGAAGCGATTGCGTCCCGATAGCTTCTAGCAATTACGGTGACACGTCTATATTTACCTATATATAGACATCAAGTTGATTGATGTTTAGGCATGAGCGGATGGCAAGACTTTCAAGATTTGTGCTTCCCGAACGCCCGAATCATGTGACGCAGCGCGGTAATCGTGATAATGGGTAAATGTAGACGTGTTACCGTAATACGTTCATGCCTAATCGCTTCGATATTGAATAGAAGTCATTCAGTTATGCGTTTTTGCAAAGCTGTAACTAAACAAAATGTTTGCAAATTACCGGAATCACGGCGTCAATGCACTTAATTGTAGTTTGACGCAGCCCCTCAGCCCTTTCGGCCTGCGGCTTTGCCGGCGAGGAATATGCCGCCCAGGCCTGCGCCTGCGGCTGCGGCGATTAGGGCGAGTTGCGTGGTGGACAGGCCGTCTTTGCTATCCTTGCCATCACCATCCGTGCTGGCGAGCGCGTTGCCGCTGGATAGCGGATCGGCGGCGTCCTTCGCATCGCTCGCATCGCTGCCCTTGCTCCCCTTGGGCACAAAGCCTTCTTCGGTTAGCGTCATTTTGTCAAATTCAAGTCCCGACTTGCGGCTGCCTTCCATCGATGCTTTGGCCATTTGATCGGCAACCGCCTTGTTCGTTTTTGCCTCTTCACTCACGCTGTCGAGGATAAGCGCGTTGACCATTAATTCTTCGGCCATCATCTGTTTATCGGCTTCGGAAGATGCGGCAAATTCAGCCGAAGAGGCAAAGCCGCGTTCTGCCTGTCGTGCCACAGCCTGCATCGCTCGCGATGATGGGCGGTCATACACCTTGTTGGCAAGCCCCCAATATACCGCCCAATACATAGCATAAGCATGCGCGACATTGTTGCGGTCCAGCCCCATGCCATCCATCGCACCGCCGACAAGTCCGACTGCGTCAACTGAGCCGAGAAGCTGCTCCATCTGCGCACCCTGCCCCGCCCCGCTCTTGCGGGCATGGGCGATAAAGGCCTGCATATTGGCCCTCGTACGGGCGGATGATGGGGTGTAGGTGAGATTAACAGGAGAATAAGTTTGGTTCTTCTGAAGGCTATCTAAATCATCGTCGGCATCTTCCTCAACGATATTTGACGACACCATGGCTGATGCTCGCTGCATATTTCCAGATATTTCGATATTCATTGCTTGTAGCCCTGGTATCATTTGAGCCCAAGCGACGTTCGCATTTGACAAGAGTGCAACAACAAAAAATGTCGAAAGAGATTTTATCATTTCCGCCTCCATAAAATTTGGAGCGAGTGTTTCACTCGCTCCGTGAATGAAGTATGAACCATAACTTTATTTACGTGCAACCGTTGAAGCAGCTTCGCCGATACCTTTGATAGATGAGCTCACCGCTTGAGACAAATAAGAAAGTTCCTGACTAAGTGCCTGTACTTCTGCTGATAGCTGACCAAACTTTCCTTGTCCCTCGGCAGTAAAGCCACCCTTTTGCTGCCCAGATGTGTGAACATTACCTTTTTCGGTGCCTACACGTCCTAAGGCATCTGCCTTTGTGGCAAGTTGGTCCATTTTATCGTCCATAAGCTGGCCAAGCGCCCGAGCAATTTTCATGAGAACGCTACCACCTTCTTCGTCACCACCGCCGCTTTCTTTAATCAAGCGCTTAGCAAATCCATCAACAATTTTCTGCATATTTGCATATGACTTGTCTGATGCGTCCATCAATTGACGCTGAAGCTGTCCAGCTTCGGACGGGCGAAGATCCAATTGCGAAACAAAACCACTAACTGCCTCGCTAATATTTTGTTTTACCAAGCCAGGTTGCCCAGACGCGTTAGCGTAGGCTGCTTGAGCTAGATCAATCATAGGTTGAGGCAACCCCATCATCTGACCGGCTCGCTGAATAACCTGCATAGCAATCTGTGATCCTATAGTTTTAACTGCTTGCATCACAAGAGCACTCGTTCCGCCTGTTGCCGCAGCGAGTGCAAGCTGACTAACCATATTAAACATGTTTCCGCCAATACCGAACATCTCAACTCTCCTTATAATAATATCGTGGGGCGGGGGGTGGCCCCGTGAGTTTGTTATGACCCATCATAATGAGTCGCGGCATCGGCAAAATGTTTAGATTGGGTAGACATTATGTTTAGATACAGCGCCGCTGCATTATGGCACTTTCACACGCGACAGGGATATTGAGAGCATAGGAGCGAGTCGAGATGGTGCAATCAGCAGCGGCGGTTAATGGAACCAATTCTTCCTCCCCCCTGAACAATAGTGCGCAGGCCGGGCGCAGTTATCAAATTCAGCGCGGCGATACCCTGTCCTCCATTGCGGCGCGATTTGGAACCGATGTGGCGACGCTTGCCGCCGCCAATGGCATCCGCAACCCCGACCGTATCTATGCCGGACAAAGCATCACGGTTCCCCAGGGGCGGCGGCGCAAACAGTTATATAGTGCGCAGCGCCGATACATT
>JAAURJ010000070.1 GCA_012032285.1 Sphingomonadales bacterium | reverse complement strand
TGGATGATTATGACAAGGTGAAGAAAAACAGCCATAAAGGCGTGTCGGGTAAGGTGCGGCTGATGTTCGAATTTCTGATCGCCGGTGTTGCCGTAACGTTGATCATCGCGCAAAAGGGCGCAAATACCGAATTATATCTGCCCTTTATAAAAGGGCCGGTGATGGATTTGGGGCTGTTCTACATTGTCTTTGGCGCTTTTGTGATTGTGGCATTTGGTAATGCGGTCAACCTGACCGACGGGCTGGACGGGCTGGCGACGATGCCGGTTATTATCGCCGCCATAGCCTTTATGATGATTGTCTATTTGGTCGGAAATGCCAAATATGCCGAATATCTGGGCCTGCCATTCTTTTTAGGTGCAGGCGACTTGGCAATATTATGCGGTGCGATTGTGGGGGCTGGCCTTGCCTTCCTCTGGTTCAACGCACCGCCCGCTGCCGTATTCATGGGCGATACGGGAAGCCTTGCCCTGGGCGGCGTTCTTGGCACTATTGCAGTGGTGGCGCATCACGAATTTGTTCTCGGCATTATCGGCGGGCTGTTCGTGGTGGAGGCGCTGTCGGTGATTATCCAGGTTTTCTGGTTCAAACGGACCGGTAGACGGGTGTTCAAAATGGCGCCTATCCATCATCATTTCGAACAATTGGGGTGGAGCGAGACAAAAGTTGTCATCCGTTTTTGGATTGTGGCTTTTGTACTGGCGCTTGCGGGGCTATCAACACTGAAGCTACGATGATCATCAGTCCTGCCTTTGCCGACCGGAAATTTGCCATATTGGGACTGGCGCGGTCCGGTTTGGCCGCTGCACAGGCGCTGGCCGCCAGCGGCGCACATATTACCGCCTGGGACAGCCAAGAAGGCGCACGCGAAGCCGCTGCCGATATTGCCACCATTGCCGACCCGCTGGAAATCGACCTGTCGGGTTTTGACGGCGTTGTTGTATCACCCGGCGTCCCGCTCATCAGCCACCCTATTGCCCGAAAGGCGCTGGCCGATGGTGTACCGGTGATCGGCGATATTGAGCTGTTCGCCATGGCCCGGCCGACGTTGCCCGCGCATAAGGTTGTAGGCATAACCGGCACCAATGGTAAATCGACAACCACCGCGCTGGTCCATCATATGATCAAAAGCGCGGCGCGGCCGGTGCGTATGGCGGGAAATATCGGCCTGCCGATCTTGTCACAAAAACCGTTGCCCGCAGGCGGCGTCTATGTGCTGGAACTGTCCAGTTATCAGATTGACCTGACCCGAACGCTCGATTGCGATGTGGCGGCGCTTATCAACCTGTCTCCTGATCATCTGGACCGATATCATGGTTATGAAGGCTATATGGCCTCCAAGGCGCGGCTTTTTGCTATGCAAAGCGACAGGCACCACAGCATATTCGGCGACAGCGACGATGACACGCGCGGGATTTACCGCAAAAATGCGGCGCACAAGGATAAGAGCTTTTGCCATCTGGCGGCGACCGACAATATTCGCGGCCAAGAGGATTGGCCCAGCCTGCAAGGACCACATAATCTGGAAAATGCCGCCATAGCCATTGAGATTGCCAAGGCGCTGGGCATTAACGAAACGCAGTGGCGGCGTTCCTTTACCGCCTTTCGCGGGTTGGAACACCGGATGGAAATTGTCGGCGAACATCAGGGTGTGTTGTTTGTCAATGACAGCAAAGCGACCAATCCTGCTTCGACTGCTCCGGCGCTCGCCGCCTATCCGCGCATCCGCTGGATTTTGGGCGGGGTGCCGAAAAGCGACAATCTGGACGAATGTGCCGGAAATTTCGGTAATGTGGTCAAAGCCTATACAATAGGGGAGGCGGGGCCAAAGTTTGAAGCGATGCTGGCGGCGCATATGCCGGTGGAAGCTTGCGAGATGCTGGTGACCGCCGTTGCAAAGGCGGCGGAGGAGGCACAGCCGGGTGATGTTGTCATGCTGTCGCCGGCCTGTGCATCCTTTGACCAGTTCAGGGATTTTGAAGCGCGGGGCAACGCCTTTAAGGCAGCTTTTGCCAGTATTTCCCGCGGTCATCTTGGAAGCGGCCGATGAATGAGGACGGCAAAGAAGTTCCTTGGGTGCTCGCCGCGAAAACCGGCAAGACAAGCTTTTCCAACCGATTGGGCCGGGGGGACCGATCGCCGCTGGGTGTATGGTTTTGGGAACTTGACCGGATATTGCTTGGCCTGATCTTTGTCCTGATTGCAATCGGGATATTGGCGGTGGCGGCGGCATCCCCTGCTGGGGCGCAGCGGCTGTCCAGCTCTACGGTTAAATTGCCCGAATTCCATTTCCTTTTCCGGCAACTCGCCTTTTTGGTCGCTGGTATTCCGCTGATGCTATTTATTTCCATGTATCCAAAGGAGCAGGCGAAGCGGCTGTCCATCGTCCTTTTTGCCGTGATATTGGCGATGTTGGTGCTGATCCCGATAATCGGCGTGGAGGTGAACGGATCGCGGCGCTGGCTTGGCTATGGTGCGGCGCGGTTTCAGCCTACAGAGTTTTTCAAACCTTTTTTTGCGGTCACCATGGCGTGGATCATCTCCTGGCGGGTAAAGGATGACAGCCTGCCAGTGCGAATGATCGTAACGGGGATAACCGGGCTTTCGGCGATTTTATTCCTGTTACAACCCGACCTTGGCCAAACGATCTTGATCTGCGGTATCTGGTTCGCGCTGATGATGTTGTCGGGGGTTCCGGCTTGGCAGCTTTGGGGGTCGGGGATTTCGGCCATTGCGGCTTTGGTTCTGGCCTATAATTTCTATCCTGTCGCAACGCAGCGTATCGACGCCTGGATTTTTGGGACCGAAGGGCTGACCCATGACAAAATGGCGATGGCGACGCTCACCGCTGGCGGGTTTATTGGCGTGGGGCCGGGCCTTGGCACCAAAAAATATTCGCTGCCCGAAGGCCATACCGACTATATCTTCTCTGTCATTGGTGAAGAATTTGGTCTGCTCGCCTGCATGATCATTGCGATTCTGTATTTTGCCGTATTGGCGCGGGTGGTGATCCGCCTGCTTGACGAAAAGGACCAGTTTACGATTATGGCCGCCACCGCGCTTGCCGCTGCCTTTTGCGGTCAGGCGATGATTAACATTGCCGTAAACCTTGGTATATTCCCGTCAAAGGGAATGACACTGCCCTTTATCAGCTATGGCGGCACGTCGATTTTGGGCCTATGTGTGACCTGTGGTCTGTTATTGGCACTCACCAAACGCAACCCCTATCTTGACCGGTCGCGCTATATGGTGAAGGGCCGGTGAAGAAGGGAAAATGGCCATGACGATTTCAAGGCATTATGTATTGGCAGCAGGCGGCACTGGCGGGCATATGATCCCGGCCTTTGCTCTTGGCGAAGAATTGATACAGCGCGGGCATCATGTTGCGCTGATCACCGATGAACGTGGCACGAAGATTCCGGGCTGTCCCGAAAAAATGGCCCGCCATATCCTGCCCGCCGGGCGGATGAGTGGCGGACCGCTGGGTTGGCTGCGCGGGGCACGGGCGATAGGGCAAGGGCGCGAAATGGCGAAAATGCTCTACCGCAATTTCGAACCGAGCTGCGTTGTCGGTTTTGGCGGCTATCCCGCTTTCCCCGCCTTGTTGGGGGCCTTTGCGTGCAAGGTGCCCGCGGTCATTCACGAACAAAATGCCGTGCTGGGCCGGGTCAACCGCCTGACCGCTGGTAAGGTGAACGCGATTGTCACCGCCTATCCCAATGTGCAGCGGTTAAAACCGCGCGATAAGGATAAAGTGCATCTGCTTGGCAATCCGGTGCGTGAAGAGGTGCTGGCGCTGCGCGACGAAAGCTATCCACCGCTTGATGAAGACGGCATTTTTCGTGTCCTGGTGACGGGCGGTAGCCAGGGCGCAACAATATTGTCCGAAGTGGTGCCCGATGGCCTCGCCCGTTTGCCGCTGAACCTGCGCCGCCGGTTGCAGGTGACACAGCAATGCCGGGAGGAAGATATTGACGCGGTGCGGCAAAAATATGCCGAGCATCAAATTCCCGCGGAACTGGCCACTTATTTGCCCGATATGCCCGATCGGCTGGGCTGGGCGCATCTGGTGATCAGCCGCGCGGGCGCATCAACCATTGCCGAGCTAACCGCAGCAGGGCGCCCGGCGATCATGATTCCCCTGCCATCCGCGATGGACAATCATCAGGCGTTTAATGTGACCGAAATGGTTGAGGCGGGCGGAGGCAGGGCGATTGCCCAACCGCAATTTACACCGACTGAACTTGCCAAACAGATACAGAAAATCGCGCTGCAACCCGGTGCGCTTGAAAACGCTGCAAAGGCCGCGAAAAAATGCGGGCGGCCCAATGCGGTCACCGATCTGGCCAATCTGGTTGAAAGCTTTGGCGCGGCACCGATACAAAAACCGCTTAAGGCAAAAACAGCAGGCAATGGCGCATTTGGCGCGGCTTCGCCTGCCATGGCCAAAGATGTTTTCGCGAAAGAGGCCGGGCAATGAAGGGCGTTCCAACCGATATTGGCACCATCCATTTTGTCGGCATTGGCGGCATCGGAATGTCCGGCATAGCCGAAGTAATGCACAATTTGGGCTATAGCGTGCAGGGCAGCGATATTGCCGACAGCTATGTGGTCGAAGGCCTTCGCAAAAAAGGCATAAAGGTGATGATCGGCCATGCTGCGGACAATGTCGATGGCGCGGCGGTGGTGGTGACATCGACGGCGGTTAAGGCGGGCAACCCGGAACGCGACGCAGCGCTGGAAAAACGCATACCGCTTGTCCGGCGGGCGGAAATGCTCGCCGAACTGATGCGGTTGAAAAACACGGTGGCGGTGGCGGGAACGCATGGCAAGACGACAACGACATCAATGGTTGCCGCGATGCTTGACCATGGCGGAATTGATCCCACGGTTATCAATGGCGGCATCATCAACAGCTATGGCAGCAACGCCCGGCTCGGCGCGAGCGACTGGATGGTGGTCGAAGCCGACGAAAGCGACGGCAGCTTGCTGCGGTTGGACGGGACCATCGCGGTCGTGACCAATATTGACCCGGAACATTTGGATCATTGGGGGAATTTTGACGCGATTAAGAAGGGCTTTGTCGAATTTGTCGAAAATGTTCCCTTTTACGGTGCGGCGATTATGTGCATCGACCATCCCGAAGTCCAATCGATCATACCGCAAATCCGCGACCGGCGTATTGTCACTTATGGCTTTAGTGCGCAGGCCGATATTTGCGGGGAGAATGTGACCCCCATCACAGGCGGCAACCGGTTCGATGTAGCAATTAAGGATCGCACCGGGAATAAACGAGTGATTGAGGGCATAGAAATGCCCATGCCCGGCAAGCATAATGTGCAAAATGCACTCGCCGCCATTGCGGTGGGCATTGAAATGGGGATGGCCGACGATCAATTGTCACAGGGTTTTGCAAATTTGGCGGGGTCAAACGCCGCTTTACCAAGGTCGGCGAAATCGCAGTGAACGGCGGCACCGTTTCTGTCATCGACGATTATGGCCATCATCCGGTGGAGATACGCGCGGTGCTGGCGGCGGCACGCGAAGGGACAAAGGGGCGGGTTATCGCCGTAGCACAGCCGCACCGCTTCACCCGGTTGCGCGACCATATGGATGATTTCCAACAGGCGTTTAATGATGCCGATATTGCCTATATCACGCCTGTCTATGCGGCGGGTGAAGCGCCAATTGATGGTGTGGACAGCGCCGCGCTTGTCGCGGGCATGAAACAGCGCGGGCACCGGTCGGCGGCAACAATAACCGGCATTGATGACCTTGCCGGGCGTCTGGCACAGCAGATAGCGGCGGGTGACATCATCATTTGCCTTGGTGCAGGAGACATCACCAAGATGGCGGCCGCATTGGCGGGCGAAGTGCAGGGCAGGCTGGCATGATGGCAGGGACGCTTCCTTCTGTCCGCGGCAGGTTAACGGCGGATGCCCCGCTTGCGCCTCTGGTCTGGTTCAAAAGCGGCGGCGCGGCGCAGTGGCTTTTTGAAACCCGCTGACCTTGATGATTGCAAGGCTTTATCCGGGATCTGGACCCGTCAGTTCCAGTCATGGCGCTGGGGCTGGGTTCCAATATGATTGTGCGGGACGGCGGCGTTCCGGGTGTCACCGTGCGGCTGGGCAAAGCCTTTGCCAAGGTGGAACGGACGGAAGGGGAGATATTGAACTGCGGCGGCGGCGCTTCGGGTATATTGGTTTCCTCCACCGCGCGTGATGCCGGGATAGCAGGGATGGAATTTCTACGCTCGATTCCCGGAACAGTGGGCGGTTTTGTGCGGATGAACGGCGGCGCCTATGGCGGGGAAGTAAAGGATATACTCACCGATTGTGATATATTGCTGCGTTCGGGGGAGCTTGTAACGCTGGGCACAGGGGATCTGCACTATAGCTATCGGCATTCCGAATTGCCCGAAGCCGCGATTGTTGTCGCCGCTCGGTTTCAGGGGCGGCCCGGCGATCCCGCCGCCATACAGGCGGAAATGGACAGGATCAGCGCATCGCGTGAAGCATCGCAGCCGCTGCGCAGCAAAACAGGCGGTTCCACCTTCAAAAACCCGGACGGTCATAAGGCCTGGGCTTTGGTGGATGAGGCGGGATGCCGCGGCCTCACAATCGGCGGAGCGCAGGTCAGCGAAAAGCACACCAATTTCCTTTTGAATCTTGGCGATGCCACAAGCAGCGATATAGAGGCGCTGGGCGAAGAAGTGCGCAAAAGGGTAAAGGAAAAATCGGGCATAGAACTGCAATGGGAAATTCAGCGCGTGGGGACAAAATGAGCAGCACAAACAATAATATCCATGTCGCGGTCCTGATGGGCGGATGGTCAAATGAACGGCCGGTGTCTCTAATGAGCGGCAATGGTGTCGCCGATGCGCTGGAAAAGGGCGGATACCGTGTCACCCGTGTCGATATGGACCGCAATATTGCCGCGGTGCTGTCCGCGTTGAAACCCGATGTTGTTTTCAATGCGCTGCACGGTGTGCCGGGCGAGGATGGCCGGGTTCAAGGGATGCTCGACTTGATGGACATTCGCTATACGCACAGCGATATGGTTACCTCCGTTATTGCGATTGACAAGGAACTGACCAAACAGCGGCTTGTGCCGAATGGCGTCCCAATGCCGAAAGGACAGGTGGTGGACAGCGACAGCTTGTTTGCCTCCGATCCCTTGCCGCGCCCCTATGTTCTGAAACCGTTGAATGAAGGATCGTCGGTGGGTGTGGCGATTGTCACCGAAGAGGGTAATTACGGCAATCCCATTTCCCGCGATGCGGTCGGGCCTTGGCAGGATTTTGACGTCTTGCTCGCCGAACCCTTTATCAAGGGGCGGGAGCTGACCTGCGCGGTGCTGAGCGGAGAGGCGCTGTGCGTCACCGAGTTAAAACCCAAAAGCGGTTTTTATGATTTTGATGCCAAATATACAGATGGCCTGACCGAACATATCTGCCCCGCCGAAATTCCCGCTGATATAGAAGAATATATGATGGAACTGGCGCTGCGCTGTCATGAATTGCTCGGCTGCAAAGGGGCATCGCGCACCGATTTTCGCTGGGATGATGAATTGGGTATGGACGGTGTCTTCGTCTTGGAAACCAATACACAGCCCGGCATGACCCCGCTCAGCCTGGTTCCCGAACAGGCAAAGCAGGTGGGGATCAGCTATGAAGAGCTGGTCCACCGCATCGTGCAGGAGGCATTGCAATGATGATGACTCCGGCGCAATGAAGGCGACAACCAAAAGGAAAACCGCAAAACGAAAGCCATCACCGCGCAGCGCCCCCGCGCGGCAAAAGGTGCGCCGCCTGTCGATGTTCGACCGTTTCTTGCGCACGCTTCCGCTGGCGGAGGAGGAGATACAGCGGATATTCAACTGGATCGCTATCGGCACTTTCCTGGTTATTCTATTCTTTGTGGCCCGCTATTTTGGCCTCGGCACGGTGATCCATCACCAATATGCCGAGCTTGCGGTAAAAGCCGGTTTTGTGGTGACCCGTGTGGAAACAAGCGGGATGGAGCGGGTCGACCAGTTAAAGGTTTATGATATTGTGCTAGCCGAAAAAGACCGGGCTATGCCGCTGGTGGATCTGGACAAGATACGCAGCGACCTGATGCAATATGGCTGGATAAAGGATGTCCGTGTCAGCCGCCGTTTACCTGATACATTGGTGGTCGAAATAACCGAGCGTAAACCGGCGGCGATCTGGAACCGTGGGGGCAAACAGACGCTGATTGATGATCAGGGCGTGGTCCTGCAAAATGTGCCTGTCGGCAGCGTTGGCGGGATGATGATGCTCAACGGCGATAATGCCAATAAAATGGCGCCACAGCTTGCCCTATTGTTGGATGAAAGCCCCGTCGCTGAAACCGCAATTGTCGCGGCAAGCTGGATCGCAATCGCCGC
>JAAURJ010000069.1 GCA_012032285.1 Sphingomonadales bacterium | reverse complement strand
GCGGTTAATCCGGCGGGCTTGCCCTTTTGCGTCTGGGTAACATAGCTCAATTGCATTCTCCTCTTCCCTGCACATGGCGTTGTAACAAGCCAAATGGCTTTCGCGGTCAGGCGGAAAAAAACGGCCATTGACCCTATGGATGGAACACTAATATTTCCGTCTGATGCAATAGGTATGATATACTATAACATAATCTTGTCAAGAGGGAGTGAAGCCGCGCGGCGCGGCATTGCCGGACCTATTTGTTGGACATTTCCCCGCGCAGATACGCAATAATATTTCCAACAGAAAATGCGCGTGCAAATACGGGGCAAAAAAGGGGCGGTCGGCGCGGCATACGCACGGGGGCGTTTGCCGGCTGGTCGCTTATTCCCGTTTAAGGCTGCCGGGCCAAAACCAGACTTTTGGGGCGAACCCCCATATCCCGCAGCCACCGTTATATGGGCCTTTCCGCTGTCTCTCCCGGTAACGGTACTTAAACCGGGGCGAGCCATCCTTTTTTACAGGATGGGGCGGCGTTGATGCGCCGCCACTTTGGGCCATTTTGTGCGCATTATTCCGAGCTTGATCGAACAGGCTCTATCCGTTCGTTCAAACACCTCCTACCGTGCCGACCGTGCCGAGGGCGAAATTTCCGCCCCAAGCGTCCCGCCACCCACCACAACGCCCGCGAGCCGCCGCGCCAGATAGCAATAAACGCCATAGACAGAATAGCAGCCTGTAGGAAAATGGTTTTTTGCTGAGTGAAGATTTGGCATATTAAACTGCCCTAACTCGGAATAATTCACCCGCTTCTGAACGCATTGGTGATCGGGTATCGGCGGTCGCGGCCGAAATTGCGGTTGCCCAGCTTTGTTCCGGGCGGGGCCTGACGGCGTTTATATTCGGCAATATAGAGCAGGCGTTCGATCCGTTGCACAATAGAGCGGTCATGCCCCTTTGCCACGACATCATCGACGGATAATTCCTGTTCGATCAAACCGTGTAGGATAGCGTCCAGCACCGGATAGGGCGGCAGGCTGTCGCTATCTTTTTGATCCGGGCGCAGCTCCGCCGACGGCGGGCGGGTAATGATGGCGGGCGGGATAACGGGTCCATCCTTGCCCAGCCCAATGGCCGGTTTATGGGCGTTGCGCCATTCACTGATTGCAAAGACTGTCATTTTATAGGCGTCTTTGAGAGGATTATACCCACCCGCCATATCGCCATAGATGGTGGCATAGCCGACGCTCATCTCGCTTTTATTACCGGTCGTCAGCAGCATATGGCCAAATTTATTCGACAGCGCCATGAGCGTCACACCGCGTATCCGGCTTTGCACATTCTCTTCGGTAATATCGACTTGTTTGTCGGCGAAGCTGCCGGATAGCATTGTGTCAAAGGCCTCCACCGCCGGATTGATCGGGATGGTATCCAGCGGACATCCGATCATCGCGGCGCATTCGGCGGCAAGGTCCAGGCTTTCCTGACTGGTATAGCGGCTGGGCAGCATTACGCACCGCACTCGGTCCGGTCCCAGAGCGTCGGCGGCAATCGCGGCGCAGATCGCGCTGTCAATCCCGCCCGACAAACCGAGCACCACGCCCGGAAACCGGTTGGTATCGACATAGTCTCGAAGGCTAAGCACCATTGCGCTATAAATGTCGGCGGGGTGATCTTCCCACGCGCAAAGCGCCCCAGGCTTGCAGGTCCAGCCGTGCGGTTCCGATTGCCAGTGGGTGATGCGCAAATGCTCCTGCCAGTCGGGCAGGCGGTGAACGGCCTTGCCATTTGCGTCCAGCACAAAGGAGCAGCCGTCAAACACCAGTTCATCCTGTCCGCCAATACGGTTCAGGAACAACAGCGGCAGGCCGGTTTCTGCGACGCGGGCTGCAAACACCTCCTCCAACCGCCGGTCATCCTTGTCAATTTCATAAGGGCTGCCATTAACCGAGATCAGGATTTCCGCGCCCGCCGCCGCCAGATGTTTCGAAACAGCGGGCAACCAGCCATCCTCGCATATCGGCAGGCCCAGTTTGACCCCGCGAAACTCCACAGGGCCGGGCAATGGCCCGGCTGCAAAAATCCGTTTTTCATCGAAAGTGCCATAATTGGGTAATTCATGTTTTTTGCGCACCGCTGCGATCCTGCCGCCGTCGAGCAGGGCGACAATATTATACAGCGCATCACCCTCTTTCAGGATCGACCCCACCAGCATCGCCGGGCCGCCATCCGCCGTTGCCTTTGCCATCCGTTCCAGCTCTTCTGCGGCGCGGCGCTGAAATTCGGGTTTGAGCACCAGATCTTCGGCCGGATAGCCGATCAATTGTTGTTCGGGAAACAGGATCAGGTCGCATACCGCTTCTGCCCCCGCTTCGCTCTCCCATGCCTTTGCCCGCCATTCCAGCATAGCGGCGGCATTGGCGGAAAGGTCGCCCACACGCTGATTCAGCTGGGCCATGGCAATGATCAGTTTACGGGTCATACCGTCTTCTATTGTCCGGCCTTGCCCAAGGCAAGCTATCTGCAGCAACTTATATTGTCTTTATGTCCGCTGCTGGCTAGAGGGGCTGGGACATGATTCTGCGCCATCAAACGGCCATTTAGGGGAAAGCCAGCCATGAAATTGCTCGCCGGGAACAGCAATCTGCCACTTGCCAAGGCGATTGCGGATTATTTGGGACTGCCTTTGGTTGATGCCAGTGTCCGCCGTTTTGCCGATGATGAGATTTTTGTGGAAATTCACGAAAATATGCGCGGGCAGGATTTGTTTGTCCTGCAATCGACTAGCTTTCCGGCCAATGATAATTTGATGGAAATGCTGATCATGATTGATGCGCTGCGCCGGGCGTCGGCGAAGCGGATTACAGCGGTGCTTCCTTATTTCGGCTATGCGCGGCAGGACCGTAAACCGGGACCGCGCACGCCAATATCGGCGAAGTTGGTTGCCAATCTGATTACACAGGCGGGCGCCGACCGGGTGCTGACTGTCGATTTGCACGCAGGGCAGATACAGGGGTTTTTCGATATACCAACCGACAATCTTTATGCCGCCCCTGTGATGAGCGCGGATATTTTGTCGCGCCATGGTGACAAGAAAATCATGGTGGTCAGCCCCGATGTCGGCGGTGTGGTCCGCGCCCGTGCGCTCGCCAAGCGGCTCGACAACGCGCCGCTCGCCATTGTTGACAAAAGACGGGAAAAGGCAGGCGTGTCAGAGGTGATGAACATCATCGGCGATGTTGACGGCTATTTCTGCATTTTGATTGACGATATAGCCGACAGCGCCGGCACGCTGTGTAATGCGGCGGCGGCGTTAAAGGCCCATGGGGCGAGCGATGTGTGCGCCTATATCACGCACGGCGTGCTATCGGGTGAGGCGGTAAACCGCGTCAACGCATCGGATTTGCGCAAGTTGATCATCACCGACAGTATCCAGCCGTCTCAAGCGGCGATCGACAGCGACAAAATCCGCATCCTGCCCATCGCGCCGCTGCTGGGTGAAGCGATTAACCGGATCACGGACGAAAGCAGCGTCAGCAGCCTGTTTGATTGATGTACAGCGACTCAATTCTAGCAGGGCGCCTTGCCGATGCCGCGGGCAACGCCATCCGGCCTTTTTACCGCAGCGATTTCGGGCATGAGGCAAAGGGCGATATGTCGCCAGTGACCGAAGCCGACCGCGCGGCGGAGGCGGCGATGCGGGCAATATTGGACGCCGAATGCCCCAGTGACGGCATATTGGGTGAGGAATTTGGCGTGAAGCCCGGCACGTCCGGGCGGACATGGGTGCTCGATCCGATTGACGGCACCGTCAGCTTCATGGCAGGCCGCCCGATATTCGGCACGCTGATCGCGCTGCTACAGGACGGTTTTCCTGTGCTGGGCGTGCTCGACCAGTGCATTAGCGGCGAACGCTGGATTGGCGCTGTGGGCGAGGCAACGACGCTGAACGGCAAACCGATGATGACGCGCCGCTGCCGCGCATTGGCCGATGCGACGCTGGCATCATCCGGCCCGCAATATTTTGACAATCACAGCGCAGAGCATTTCATGGTGCTCGCCGCCAAAACCGCGCATAAACGGATGGTGTGGGGCGGGGATTGCTATAATTACGGCCTGCTTGCGGCGGGGCAGATTGATCTGGTGGTGGAGGCGGGGCTAAAAGCCTATGACATCGCCGCGCTGATCCCGATTATCGAAGGCGCAGGCGGTATGGTTTGTGACTGGCAGGGCGAACCGCTTTATTTTGACGGGCGTGATGACAAAAAACTGCACAATGTCATCGCGTTGGGCGATGCAGCGCGGCTTGAGGATGTGGTGAAGTTGCTAATTTGCAACCATTGAAGTGTAAAATTGTCTAAAACAGCATATCGCTGCGATATTAATTTTATTTTTGTTATTTCATCACTAATCACCCAGTCGCCGAATGTTGTTTCGGTGTTTTTAAGGGTTATGTTAATGAAAAAAGTATTTTTGTTGGCTGCTGCATCTGTGGCAGTCGTATCCGCTCCTGCCCATGCGCAGGATAGCGACAGCAACGCAAAAGATGGTTTCCGTGTCGAATTGCGTTCCAGCTATGAAACACCCACTGTCAGTAGCGTTGATGAAGATGGCGATATTTTCAAACTGGGCAGTGCTTTGTCTTATGGGGGTGAAGTCGGTTATGATTTTGCGGTGAGCAATAATGTTACCGTCGGTCCTTTCGTTACCTATGAAGAATCCAGTGTCGGCGGTGATGATGGCGACTTCGCTTTGAACGCAAACGGGTTTTTGTTTACCGGTCTTCAGGTCGGTGTTTCAACCAGTGTCAAAGGACAAGTCTACGGTAAAGTGGGCTATGCTCAATTCACCGAAAATCTATCAGGCACAGGAATTATCGACATTGGCACTGGCCCACAAAACGTAACGCTTGACGCGAATGAAACCGGCAAAGGCGTTGGTTTTGCCATAGGCTATGAGCATGGCTTTGGTCAGAACTTCTATGGCCGTCTCGAAGGCGGCTATGCCGATGTGGGCAAAATTTTCAATATCAATACACAGCGCCGTTATTTGGGTGTCGCCTTGGGCGTACGCTTTTAATCATTGTTGCCTGAAATAAAATGAAGAGAGCGCCCTTTTTCACCGGGCGCTCTTTTTCTTTGTCCTGTAATGACTTCCCCGAATGACTTGCATTTGCCGCGAATCCCGCTATAGGCGCTCCTTCCGATGAGCATAGCTGGCTGAAAGGGCTGCCATGCTGGCTCCAAACGGACTCAACAAAAGGAGACCAAAATGCCCAAGCTGAAGACCAAAAGTGGTGTGAAGAAACGCTTCAAAATCACTGCAAATGGCAAAATCAAACATGGTGCCGTTGGCAAACGCCACCGTCTGACCCACCATAAAGGCAAATATATCCGCCAGAACCGCGGCACGGACGTGATTTCCGAAGCCGATACGAAAACCATCAAGAAATGGGCGCCCTACGGCCTTTAAGGCCGGAGCGACATTGCTGAAGACCATTAAAGGATATAGAATATGGCACGCGTCAAACGGGGTACCACCACCCACGCA
Organism: Sphingomonadales bacterium; assembly: GCA_012032285.1. Classification (GTDB taxonomy): domain Bacteria; phylum Pseudomonadota; class Alphaproteobacteria; order Sphingomonadales; family Sphingomonadaceae; genus Sphingorhabdus_B. The sequence continues at coordinate 3,065 of JAAURJ010000069.1, read as the reverse complement.
AAACATAAGCGGATTTTGGATCAGGCAAAGGGCTATTATGGCCGCCGCAAAAACACCATCCGCATCGCCCGGCAGGCTGTTGAAAAGGCTGGTCAATACGCCTACCGCGACCGCAAGGTAAACAAACGCAATTTCCGCGCATTGTGGATTCAGCGGATCAACGCCGCCGTCCGCGCCGAAGGCATGACTTATGGTGTATTCATGCACGGTTTGAAACTGGCGGGCGTCGAACTCGACCGCAAAGTCCTGGCCGATATGGCGATGCACGAAGCCGCCATGTTTAGCACCATCATCGCGCAGTCGAAGGCAGCGCTCGCGAAAGCAGCGTAAACCGTCAAACTTCGAATAATGCGCAAATGGGCGTGGGCGGCACTTGCCGTTCGCGCCCATTTGTCGTTTAAGCGGCGGATGATTTCGGGTTCGACCCTCTGCCATCGCTGGCGGTGAAGATATAACTTGTTTCGTTACCCCCGCGCAGGCGAGGGTCCACCACCGGAACAATAAAATAAAACGGCGGGTGATGGATTCCCGCCTTCGCGGGAATGATGAAGAATATGGATAAGCTGGATATAAACAAGATCATTGCTGATATCGACAATATGAAGACGCTGGACGCGCTTGAGGAGTTACGGGTATCAATAGTTGGTAAAAATGGCCAGATCACAGCGTTAATGAAAAGCTTGGGCGGCCTTTCCCAAGAAGAAAAGAAGGAACTCGGCCCGCTTTATAATGGCTACCGCCGCGATGCTGAAGGCGCCATCGCCGCCCGCAAGGCGGCGCTGGAGGCAGAGGCGTTGAATGCGCGGCTGGCGAGCGAGAGCTTTGATATGTCGTTGCCTGCTTCTGCCGCGCCCAAGGGCAGTATCCATCCGGTCAGTCAGGTGATGGACGAGCTGGCCGAAATTTTCGCCGACATGGGTTTTGCCGTGGCCGAAGGACCGGAGATTGAGGATGACTGGCGCAATTTCAGTGCGCTTAATATCCCCGAAACGCATCCTGCCCGCGCGATGCATGATACATTTTATTTCCCGGACAAGGATGATGAGGGCCGCGATATGCTGCTGCGCACGCATACCTCGCCGGTGCAAGTGCGCACCATGACAAGCCAGCAACCCCCGATCCGCATCATCGCGCCGGGGCGTGTCTATCGCAGCGACAGCGACGCGACGCACACGCCAATGTTCCACCAGATAGAAGGCCTTGTGATCGACAAGGGCATTCATATGGGGCATTTGAAATGGACGCTCGAAACTTTCCTGAAAGCCTTTTTCGAACGCGACGATGTCGTGCTGCGCCTTCGCCCCAGCTATTTTCCCTTCACCGAACCATCAGCAGAGGTTGATGTTGGCTATAGCCTTGTGAACAGCAAGCGCGTAATCGGTGGCAGCGGCGATGATGCCGATGGTGGCTGGATGGAAGTGCTGGGCAGCGGCATGGTGCATCCCAAAGTGATCGCCAATTGCGGATTGGACCCCGACATATGGCAGGGCTTTGCCTTTGGCACCGGCGTCGACCGGCTTGCCATGCTGAAATATGGCATGGATGATTTGCGCGCCTTTTTCGATGGCGATTATCGCTGGCTCGGCCATTATGGATTTGACGCGCTCGACGTGCCGACCTTGAGCGGGGGAGTGGGAGCATGAAATTTTCATTAAGCTGGCTGAAGGCGCATTTGGAAACCGAAGCCACCATCGCCGAGGTTGCCGCCTGCCTGAACCGTATCGGGTTGGAGGTTGAGGGGATTGAGAACCCCGCAGATGCGCTCGCCGATTTTCGCATTGCCAAGGTGCTAAGCGCCATGCCGCACCCACAGGCGGATAAGCTGCAGGTGCTGAGCGTTGATCCAGGGGATGGCATACCGTTGCAAGTGGTGTGCGGCGCCCCTAATGCCCGTGCCGGTATGCTTGGCGTATTCGGTCCGGCGGGTGCGACTGTGCCGTCCAATGGCATGGTGCTGAAAGTAGCCGAGATTCGCGGTGTTGAATCGAACGGCATGATGTGCAGCGAAGTGGAATTGAACGCGGGCGAAGATCATGACGGCATTGTCGATCTGCCCGCAGATGCGCCGCCGGGCATGGCCTATGCGCAATATGCCGGGCTGGACGATCCTGTCATCGACGTCAGCATCACCCCCAACAGGCAGGATTGCATGGGCGTGCGCGGCATTGCACGTGATCTTGCCGCCGCCGGGCTGGGCAAGCTAAAGCCGCTGGATATTCCGCAGATCGCAAGCAATGGCCCCTGCGCCGCCGAAATTCGCACTGATGATAGCGAAGGGTGCCCGGCCTTTTTCGGACGCAGCATTCATGGTGTGACCAACGGCACATCGCCCGAATGGATGCAAAAGCGGTTGAAATCGGCGGGACAAAAACCGATTAGCGCGATTGTCGACATCACCAATTATGTGATGCTTGACCATGGCCGGCCCAGCCATGCCTATGATCTCGCTAAGCTGTCTGGTGCGGTTGTCGCGCGGCGGGCGGCGGGCGGCGAAACCGTCACGGCGTTGAATGACAAAGAATATAGGCTTGATGAAGGCATGACCGTAATCGCCGACGACAATGGCGTGCATGATATTGCCGGCATTATGGGCGGCGTTCATTCGGGTTGCAGCGAAGCGACAACAGATGTGCTGTTAGAGCTGGCTTACTTCACGCCGGAACGCATTGCCAAAACCGGTCAGGCATTGATGCTGACCTCTGATGCCCGCACCCGGTTTGAACGCGGCGTCGATCCGGCCTTTCTGGATGACGGATTGGCGATCATAACGCAGTTGATAATTGCGATATGCGGGGGCACGCCAAGCGACGTGGTTCGCGCCGGTTCGCCGCCAGTGGAGCCGCGCAGCATTTCCTTTGATCCTGCGCATACCGCCACGCTTGGCGGGCTGGATGTCGCTGCGGACACGCAAAAGACGATATTGGAAAGCTTGGGCTTTGCGGTGGATGCCGATTGGAATGTTGCCGTGCCCAGCTGGCGCCGCGATGTTGAGGGCAGCGCCGATCTGGTAGAGGAAGTGGTGCGTATGACCGGGCTGGATAATCTGCCCTCCCGGCCGCTGCCCG
>JAAURJ010000068.1 GCA_012032285.1 Sphingomonadales bacterium | reverse complement strand
TAAAATGGCTTCGATCTCGAAACAAAATGCCCTTGCAGGCAGAATAGCTGCCGGCGGCGTGCATTTTGCTCCAATATCTTCGCCATTTTGATGCCTCGAATGGGTATTTAATAGGGCCTGACCCTAGTTCAGCAAGATAGCAGGCAGCATTTTTTCGTAGTCCGTGAAAACTGTAGAGCCGATTGATTTCATCAGTGCCCGCATACGCTCTTGAATTGCCTTGGCGCTGGAAAAGAGCTTCCCAGGTCGATCATTGAGAAGTGTGTGTCCCTAACGCGGGACAAGGTCGATAGCAGCAAGCCAGATTGGATGCATCGGAATAGCAACATGCACTCCTTTTCGCTGCGCATAACCGGAGGCTACGCTACGCAGCCGCTAGCTTCACTCGTGCATACGCAACAACAATGCCGAAGCTCTAATCGCAAATGGATGAACGTTGGCGGTCACGTCACACCGCAGAAATCTTCTTGATCAGAACCTAACCATGATATTTTTGGCTATAATCAGGTGCGTTTAAGATGGGCAATCTTGCTGTGCATACATTTTATCGCTCTTTCCAAATTCTTCATTTTGAACTTGCGTAGCTCTTCTCACAAAGATTTCAGGGAATAACGCACTTACCGTCAGCAGAAAACTCGGCGCAACCATAGTGTTACAGATATCCTTTATGCTTTCGTGCCATGCAGCTTGCTGCATAATCATAATTCCTTGAATACCTTTGTTATCAAACCATTCATTACAAATCGCAAAAGCCAATACCGCTAACCATGGCCAAATACAGCCCAAGGAGCGCCTAAAAATAATGGCAAAGATAAATTGTGTGATTAATGCCGCATATATATGCAGAGCGTCATTTTCCAGCCCCGTAAATTCGGAAACCATCAGCTTCATCTCTAGCCAGCTCATATTTGTCATTCCTACAAAACACTTTGCCAAAATCGATTACCGCAATAGCCGCAGACGTAAACCATTAAATTTGGTAGGTACAAGATTGCCACTTCCCAAATTGCGACGATTTCATAGCAAGCGCATTGATCGCTACTGATATAAGCATATCGGGGTGTTTTCTTGCCGTGAAGTTACCAAAATATTTACGCTTTTAACGTAGGTACACAATCATATTCCTTGCCTGAAATGTCTAAATCACAAAGGCTTACCTTAATATTCAGCGCGACGATATTTGGAGTTTGGACAATGCGTTACGACAAAAAGCCTACTGTGTGTGTCATTGGGCTGGGCTATATAGGTTTACCAACAGCAGCCATAATCGCAAGGGCTGGCTGCCAAGTCTTGGGCGTAGATGTTGATAAAAATGTTGTAGACACAATTGCGCAGGGAAAAATTCATATCGAAGAAGTAGAGTTAGACGGATTGGTTCAGGGCGTCGTATCGCGGGGTATGCTGCATACTTCACTGGAAGTTCAGCCATCCGATGTATTCGTGGTTGCTGTTCCTACGCCATTTGGAGAGGATAAAGCGCCAGACACAAGTTATATTCTGGCAGCCACCCAAAAAATAGCTGAGGTATTAAAAGCTGGCGACACGATCATATTAGAATCGACATCTCCTGTCGGAACCACAAAAAAAATGCGTGATATGATCGCATCCTTACGGCCGGATTTAAAGGTGCCAGGTCTATCTGATGAGGCTCCTGATATCGCGATTGCCTATTGTCCGGAACGTGTTTTGCCGGGGAAAATCCTTGAAGAGTTAATCTATAATGATCGTTCCATTGGCGGAATAACACCGCGATGCGCTCGAAAAGCGCTCACCTTTTACAAATATTTTGTTCGCGGCGAATGCGTAACCACAGATGCCGAATCCGCCGAGATGACGAAGCTTGTGGAAAATGCTTACCGCGACGTCAATATTGCATTTGCCAATGAACTTTCGATCATATCAGACAAAATGGGCTTGAATATTTGGGAGATCATCAAGCTTGCGAACCGTCACCCGCGCGTCAACATATTACAACCTGGCCCCGGTGTTGGCGGCCATTGTATTGCGGTTGATCCCTGGTTCATCGTGCATAGTGCGCCGGAAGAGTCACCTCTGATACGGACAGCCCGCACCGTCAATGACTATAAAACAGACCATGTGCTAGGGCAGGTGAAGCATATTATTGAACAAAATCCATCCGCGAAAATTGCCTGTTTGGGTTTAGCATTCAAAGCGAATATTGACGATTTCCGTGAAAGCCCCGCCAAGAAAATCGCTGCGTGTCTGGCACGGGAATATGGTGAGCGTGTTTCAATTGTAGAACCATATGCATCGATATTGCCAACCGAATTTGAAAATACCGCTGCGGAACTGATCGACATTGACAAAGCGATTGCCGATTGCGAAATTTTTGTAGCGCTTGTCGATCATGATATTTTCAAATCAATCCCGCTCGCGGAACGCAGCAATAAAATTGTCTATGACACACGCGGTATATGGCCGGATCAAATCCGCAATCCTGAATAATAGCATTTTTGCCTTGATATGCCTTCGCCAACAAACGAGGCTGCCTTACACGCTTTTTCTGGGCCTCTGGGCTTGAATCTGGCCAACATGCAATGCAATCATTGGCAAAATCAACATCCATTGGAATATATAAGATTCGGCGAATGGATTGGTCATCGCACCGATTGAGAACATGACGAAACCGCTGAAGAAGAAAATATCTACCGCCGTTATTTTTCCTTTGTAGGCTGCACTCATAAACTTGACCACATATATAATGAATACACTAAGATAGATAATCGTACCAAGGGCGCCAACGCGGAAAAGCGAAGCAAAAAAGACCAGTTCATAGCGCCATGGATAATCGACATTTCGAATATAGTTGATCGACTGGCCATGGCCGACCCCTGCCAAGTTATTTTGTAATGCATTATTATACAGCAATTCCGCCTGAAGCTGACGCTCAACACCCCCTAAGTCATTAATTTTGTCTAAAATTGTTTGATAAAGCAGTTGTATGTCCACAAATTCGAAAAAAGAATTCAAAATGCCCAGCAAAAGCACTGCAAAGAAGATAAGGAACAAGTAGGAAATTTGATTTCCCTGCCTTGTATTTCCTCCTACCTTCTCTCCCCGCTGACTTAGATAGCGAATGAGAAAGCCGAAAACCGGTGAGGCTACTATGATCAAAATAAGCGCAGCCCTGCCTGAAGTGAAAGCAACGATAAACAGAAATAGCAGTATGATTAATCTTGTGATTTTAGACCTAATAACTTCAGGTGCGGCGAAAAGTCCTCCTGATATAAACATGAATGTCGCGTAGACCATAAGCGTAGCGCCGGCATTGTTCCCAGATAGGACAACATTAGGATTATCTACAAAGATTCTTACTGTTTCAGGACCAAAGTTAATAAATAGATAGAAAAAAGACAAAACAAATAATGTTGCTACATATACAAAGAAAATCATATATTTTATGATTTTATCCAGACCTATATAATTTATAGCTTGATTAAATATTAACATCCATGCAATTGGAGATATTATGTAAACGAAAACAACTTGATAAATTGCTATTTCGGAAGATCCATTTATGTAACCTAACGCCAAATATATTAATGTTACAACTACAGAAAATATATAGCAAAATATCATATATTTAGGTATAATCCATCTGCTTTTATTCATAAAAGTAGATAACAGCGTTAACGCCATTAAAGATATCGTAATTGACTGAAATGAATGGGGGAAAGAGAAGCATATTAAAAAATATACAGGAAATATGATAAACAAAAAAATTAAATCTTTTTTTGTTGGTACTTTTATTTTTAATTCAGATGTGTTTTCTTTATTGTAGGTTTGCATATTGTATATCATTTAACAATTTATTTCAAACCCAAGCCCGCTAAATCAGAGTTTTGAAATGATGTGTCGATAATTGCCAATTTTTTGAATGCTACATCGAGGCCCGCTTGCTCCGCCACCCCTGTTAATTCTACCCAGTAAAATGCGCATTGGGCATTGGACACTGAAAAGCGTTCAATCAATGTTGCAGACTTCAGTGCCATATTTAATAATACAATATTCCCAAATCCTTTTTCGGCACAGCGCAATTTTACAAATAGCAAACCGCCTTGCTGCGGTGGATTATCAAGCGCCACATCCAGTTTATAATTACCGGGCGTCATACGAATTAACCGTCTTGCGAATAATCCGCCAGAGTTTGGAATTGCGCTATATTGCATCCTATCGTCGGCAATCACAGCGCCATATTCTCCAGTGGCTGTCAGCTTCCAATCATAAGGCGGGTATTTAGGACCATTTGAAAAATCAGACGCAATTATACCCTTTGTGGCCATACCGCCCTGTTTCAAACTTTGATAGAATGCGAGCGATTCATTAAAAAATTTATCTTTGGTGAGTGCGTCAATTAATTTTTCATCATAGTTTTTCGCAATTGATAATGCGGGACCTTTCAGTCTCCCCCTAAGCGAGACCGCATTTCTCAGCGCGTCTTTATTCCTTAAGATGGCATTCCAAAACTGGTCCGACCATTGTGGATTTCCTTGAAGTGTTTTTGCCATCGGTTCCAGAAAACGGTCATTCGGCATCAAAGCTACAAGCTGCCTAAGCATTACATCGCGCACCGCAGAGTTCGCCCGCATGGTTACATCATAATGGTGCAGCAAGGCATTAACATCATCATTTTTGCCGCTGTCGGCAATCATCCACCCCGTCACAATCGTTTCTCGCCGGGTTAGCGCATATGCCCTTTTCATCAAATCGCGGCGGCCTTCTACTGATGTGTTGGATAGTGCCAACATCGCAACAGCAGCTTTCGCGGTAGGTTCCTTAACAAAGGCCTTTATGGCCATTTGCCGGTTTACTTCTGATACAGAAGCAGGGAAGGCGCCGGCGTTTTTGCCTATCTCATTGGCAAGAAAGCTGCGCACAATAGTATCCAATGCAAACCCGTTTACAGGTTCAAACGAAAGAGCCAAAAGCGGAGCCTTGTTTTTCGAAATCCCGCTTATTGCTGTTGCGAACGAAAACCAGGCTAACATAATAGCCGCAGTCCATATGATTAGAGCGCGGATCATATTCTAATCTAGCGCTGCGGCTTTACTGGTCGGCGTTCTCTCACCATAGCTATATTCATATGCGTAACCATAATCTACAGATTCACGTTCGATTTTTGTAACAATTACGCCAAATACGGTTGCACCAGAAGACCGAACACGGGCCACAGACGACTGTATCGCGCGCGCTTTCACACCGCCAGATTCGACTGTATATACCACACCTTCGACTGCACTCGCCAGAAGTGGGATATCAGCGAGCCCCAAAACCGGCGGACCATCAACAATGACAATATCATAGATTTTACTAATCCGTGTGATCAAATCAGACATCCGGTCACTAGAGAGCAATTCAGCGCTATTGGGCGGGATTGGACCTGCCAACATCATATCGAAACCGTGTTTTTCATTCGGCATTATCAGATCACTGCTCAAATCCGCGCCCGCAAGGAAGTTGCTTAATCCCGCTTTATTCGCGTAGCCTTCAAATTGATGAAGCGATGGGTTGCGCATATCAGCATCAATCAACAGCACCTTTTTGTTACCGCGAGCAAGGACCGCCGCCAAAAATAATGCGGACGTACTCTTGCCTTCATTGGGCCGCGTGCTCGTCAAAATAAAGGATTTGGGAACCCCGTGATCTGTCAAGAATGACAGGCTGGTACATACCGAGAGGTAAGCATCCCAGGCAACGGATTTTTTATCGCCCAGCATTGTGTTGACATCCAATTTGTCAAAATCAGGTATCGCCCCAAGCGAAACCATCCCCAGTCTTGTCGTCACATCGGCAGGATCGCGGATGCTTTGATCAATTTGATGGCGAAGGAATACATATAAGGCAGCGAAGCCAAATCCGGCCATCAAAGACAGTACCATATTCAAGATCAAATTGGGACTGGACGGCTTGTCTGCGGTCTCCGCATTATCAACGGTGGAGATATTATTGCTGCCGACACCCGCAACGCCAATTTCTTTATACCGTTGCAATAATCCATCATAAAGCTGCCGGTTGGTATCAACCTCACGTTGCAGAATGCCATATTGAATCGCATCACGCCGCTCGCCAGCGAATTGCGCCTTTAACCTTTGCACTTCGGAGCGTAGCTGCGACTCTCTACCTAAAGCCTCCCGGTATTTAGCCGTGATGCCCGAACTCGAACGATTTTCCTCGTTACGAATGCTACTCGATAGCGAAGAAATTTTCGATGCGAGCGCCTTGGCAATTGGATATCCCGGTTCAAACTGAACCATTAACTTATCATATTCCGCTTGAGCAGCCGCGCGCTCTTCACGAAGATTGTTCAAAACGGTGTTTGCAAGAGAGGCTCTGTTATTACCGCCCTGCCTTAACTCATTCTCCGCCGCAATTCGTTCTGCGATTGCAGCTGCCAAAACGACGTTCAACTCTTCAAGGCTTGAGGTAGCAAGAGTTCTTTGACCAATAGTTTTGCCGTCTGCTGTTTGTTGCGCGGACAATGTGACAATTTGCTTATCGTCGGCATATGTCGCCAATTGCCGCTCAGAATCTTCAAGGCGGCTTTTAAGCGTCGCAAGCTGGTCTTCCAAAAACTTCCGTGCATCGGCGGTTGAACTGAATCGCCGGTCCAAATTCGAAGCAATAAATTCTCGGACCCAGCTGTTGGCAATATCAGCTGACAGTTTTGCGCTTGGGCTTCTAAATTGAATATCAACAAGGCTGGAGCCTCGTATTGGCGCAATACTGACATTTTCCAGCAAAATGTCAGAAGCAATTTTCAATCTTTTCTGCTGATCTGCGCCAGATTTCCGTGACGCATTTCCTGAAGAATCATCCGTAAAAATGCCTTCCTCATCAATATCAAAGTTAAATGTTTCAAAAAACCTGTTGCCTGTGGCCAATCGCTCCGCACGCACCACGCGCTCTGCCAAGGAACGAGCTTTTAAAAGCGAATATTGGGTTTCATAAAATTCAAGATTCTGGCCGGCATTTTCAGCCTGCAAACCATCTACATTTGTAACCCTATCCTGATCCCTGTTAATCTCAATTCTAGATGTAGACGTGTAATAGGGTGTCATCATCAAAGTGGCGATAACCCCAAGGAACAAAAATGAGATGATAATGATGATGATGGCGATTTTATGCCTGAATATCGCCTTCCAATACTCGATTAATAAAGGCGTACCTTCAAAATATCCACTTGAACTTTCACCAACCGTAAAATTAGACGGGTCACTATTCATATTTCTTATATTATTCATAATTTTCTATCGCAGCAAAAGAACAATAGGCGTCGTGATCAAAGGCGCGGCCTGAATAATGTCTTTGAACAGCCTTCTGGTTGAGGAATCTCCAACAATGATGACATCATTGGCAAAAACATTGGGGTCGCCATAATTACCTCGCCGGATCGCCTTTAAATTGTATATACCTACAAGTTGCTGACCGTTCACATTCCTGAATATTATGACATCGTCAAGCTTAGCAAATTCGGAAGCACCACCGGCATTAGCAATCGCGCGCATCAATGTCATTTTGCCAATCACAGGGTAAGATCCTGGCTTATCGACCTGACCATCAACAGTAACGACTTGGCTGACAGTCTCTTCAAGGTTTACGGTCACATCCGGATTTCGAACATATCTTCCTCGCAGCCCGTCTTCTATCTTGATCGCCAGTTCACCCGGTGTAAGGCCGGAGGCCTGTACAACGCCCACAAGTGGAAAAGATAAATCTCCGCTACCGTCTATCTGCACCTCACGGCTAAGTTCCTCAACGCCAAAGACATCGATTTTCAGCTTGTCAAAAGGCCCTATCAGATAAGTCCGGGTTTCGCTCAATAAATCACTGCGCGTTGGTTCTGGCAAAGCGCCAGTTTCGATCACATTAACATCGGGGCTTAACCCCAGCGTTTTGTTTCCTGCGCAAGCAGATAAGCTTGCTATCAATATCAACAAAACCAAAGGCATTTTCATCTTTAAGACCTTTCAATAGACTATGCCAGTAGCTTAACTAAGGGGGTAGGTAAACCTGTAATATGGCGCTGCGCAATCAAGGCTTTCCAAGGGTCAGTATCCTATACCGTTCATAAAAATGCGATCAATTTTCAGGTTTTCTGCCACGGGTGTAATCTCCAAACACGGACAGCATTATGATACACAAAGCAGCTATCGACGGCACACGTACAGGATAGTCGCCTACACTAGCTGCGGCCCAGAAAACCAATGTTCCCAGAGCGACTATAGCAGTGTATTTTTCGCTAATATGGTCGTTCAGCGTGAATATCATTCGACACGTCCGATAAATAAACCAAGCGATGCAGGAAAGCATGATTGTGAAGCCAGGCAGGCCCGTTTCAATTAGAAATTCCAGCCAGTCATTATGAGCTCTGTTCAGATAAGTTGGCTGTAGCAATTCCAGCGGTTCATAAATTTTATACACCTGTTGAAATGACCCAAAGCCCGAACCAAAAGGCAAATAGTCTGTTGCCATTTTGACAAGGACCGGAATTAACTGCATCCGCAGTTCCTCAACATTACTCTCAGCAAACAATCGGTCAACGGCTAATGATCGGGAGAATAAAACGCTAGCAAAACCCGTGACGAAAATTGCAGCCATGATAACCAGTAATATTAGAAATCTTTTTTTGATGAATTTCGATTTAGCCGTCTTTCCAACATCAGGCGCATGGTCGAACAACCCTTTAAAAAAAAACCAGATCGCTGCGGGCAGCGCAGCACCTGATAGAATGAGGCCGCGCGCGATCCTGTGATGAATATCAAAGGCAGAATAACTATTATTGCCAATATTGCCCCAAATGCC
>JAAURJ010000067.1 GCA_012032285.1 Sphingomonadales bacterium | reverse complement strand
TGCCGCGCCCGAAGGCTGCACGCGCTGCTAACCGGCGGGTCGGCGTGACATCGCTGCCAACAGGGTTGACGCTGACCGGTGGAGGCGGGCTGCTGCCGCCGCCGCAAGCCGTCACCATAGACGCCGCCGTGATCGCATAGACGATAATATGCAAATTTTTTTCACTCGCTTGCTCCCCAGCATGATCATGGCTCGATTCCAAATCGATGCCCTAATAGTAACGCCATTTCGGACCATTTGAAAAGACGATAGAATCAGGAATAGCAGCCGCGATGCCTGAACCGCGGGAATGCTCTTAATTTTTTCACAAAAGCTCAGATGCTTAAATTCCGAATCCAGCGTTCACCACAATCATCAGGACGAGATTAACGCTGCTGGGGCAGTATTTGCTAACCCAAGGCGACAGGCCAGTCTTTACCAAATAGATAAGGTCAAAGCCCAATGGGAAAGGGAGAATAATATGTCAGCGGATAATGCAATATTAATATTTATGTCCTTGGGCCTGGCCGCCGTTTTTTTGGGCCTGGTGATCGGGATGGATAAAGAAGATGCCGATCAGATTATTGAAAATATCACAGGGCTTACGCCGGGCGGAAAGCGGGCGGCCAAAATCCAAAAGCTGAACGATATGACGCAGCTTGCCGATCAAGCAATCAAGGCCCGTGATATGGGCGAGCGTATGCCGCCGCCGCTACAACGCTATTAGGGTTCAACCAAAAAATCAGCGGTTTCTTATTTAGTCCGGCGGGGGCGGGGCCCCATTGCGGCCAAAAGGCTGCAACCGCCCCCGTGCCAGCGACCGCCATAACCATTCCAGCGGTCCATAATGAAAATGCACCAACCATGGCTTTGACCAAAAAAGCATGACCGCCCATGCGGCCAGCACAAACAGATATAATTGCGCGCGGCCAATATGCCCGTAAAGGCCCAATCCATAACCATAAAATAGCGTGGTCATAAGGATGCTGGTGCCAAGATAATTGGTAAAAGCCGCCCGGCCCGCCGCCATTATGCGCTGTAATAGCCCGCTATGCGCAAAGCGGCGGACGATCAGGATCAGCAGCGCAGCATAGCCGATGGTCATAAGGATCCGTCCGGGCTGCGTGGCCGCCATTTCCACCGCCATGACGGTTACAGGATCAAATCCGCTGCGGTAATTTATATAAGCGCAAATTCCAGTCAGCAGCAACCCGCCGCCCCCTGCCCAAAATGTCCATTTTCGATATTGGCCCGCCGTTCCCTGCCCGGTGATAAAGCCATTTTGCGCCATCCCCATACCGATTAACATCAACGGCAATGTTTCAAACAACGCGCCGAGCAAACCAATGAGCGGGTCGAATAGTTGATCATCTATCTTATGCTGCACTATCTGCGTGTAACTGCCCCTGTGCAGCGCGATGTCACTGGCTATTTCGGCCGGATCACCGCCCATATCCTTTTGCAATGCCCGATATTCTTTTAGCGCACTGACACTAACCCCCGGCTGGTTTGCCTCATATTGGCTATACATCATGACCCCCGAAACGATAGAAAAAGTCAGGAAACCCGCCGCATAAAATATCAAACCCCATTTGATCAGTTTGCGTGGTGACAATGGTGGAACAGATAAGCCGCTGCCCCTGTGGCAGCATATCTGAACAATATGTCCCCCCACCAGATCAGGAAAAAATGGGCAAGGCCAAAAAGAACGAGCCACAGCATCCGGGTAAAATGACCTTTGCCGGCATCCTCCCCCCGATTTGTCGCCCGTATGATGATCACCATCATGCTGGCCCCGAACAGCAGCGAGAACAATCCGCGCATCTTGCCGTCAAAAAACAGGAAGCCAAATAGCCATGCGGCAATATTGCCGCTATCCGCCCCGCCATAAGCGGCCGGATTGATATAGGCGGTTTCGGGCATGGCAAAGGCGGTGATATTCATCGCCAATATCCCCATTACCGCACAGCCGCGTAAAAAATCCAGGCTGTCATAGCGTTCCAGTGAGTCGGGCGGGCGTGCCTCATCCGTCAGGATCATTGCAGGGCAACCCAATCAAGGCCGGTCATAGCCAAGATGATATTTGATCCAGCGGTTTTTTATGCGTGGCGTGGACGGGAATGGTCGCATCATCTGCCGGTTTGCCCACAACCAATATCATGGCGGGCTTTTCGTCTGCGGGCCTTTCGCAAATCTGGTTCAGGAATTTCATCGGATTGGGCGTGTGGGTAAGCGTCGCAAGCCCTGCATCATGCAGAGCGCTGATCAACATCCCTGTTGCAATGCCAACGCTTTCGGTCACATAGTAATTTTGCTTTTTCTCACCGGGAAACATCCCGCCGCGCCGCTGCCCAAAAATAACAATCAAATAAGGGGCCGTTTCCAGATAGGGTTTATTGCCATCGGTGCCAAGCGGGGCCAGCGCCGCTATCCATTCCGCGCTTGCCTTGCCATTGTAAAATGCCGCCTCTTCCCGCTCCGCCTCTTCGCGCACCGATTTTTTCTTATCCGCGCTTTCGATCACGGCAAAATGCCAAGGCTGGTGATTGGCTCCATTGGGTGCGGTTCCGGCGGCAAGAAGGGCATATTCAATCACCGCACGCGGAACCGGCGCGTCGGAAAAATGGCGGCACGTCCGCCGGGTTTTCAAATGTTCATAGGCCAAACGCGCCCGCGCAATCCGATCATCATCGCTATAGTCGGGAAGCGCGGTATAGGGAATATGATCAAGAGGCTTCATATCCCCTCCCTATACATCATCGGCTGCCCTGAAAAGCCAAATGCCCAATGCCAGATGCACAGAGGGTGTTGCAGCCAGATGTATTCTTCGCTTGCATTTAACTTACATTGATGTAAATAAGAATCAAACAACATGGTTTTTCGGATATATCATGCTTCACCTGCCCCTCATCCACCCCGACCGCCCCGGTGCAGCCTTACGGCCATTTAAGGCGCTGCGGCATTTTCGTAAGCTGGTTGCTGACAAAGAAGATACCGAACAGGTGTTCCACATCACCAACGATCTGCGCGGCAAGAAATTTATAAAAGAAGCCAAGCTGTTTCTGACATCGCCCTTGGGCAAGCGCCTGCAGGCAAGCGGCGAATATCTGCCCGCTATATTGGACGATCATAGCAGCTTGCGCAAAATGCCCGCCGGTTCCCTTGCCCATATATATGCCGACTTTATGGAAGCCGAAGGGTTAAGCGCGGCCGGGCTGGTTGAGGAGCAACAGAAATTTGCAGCGCAAGTGCCGCATTATGATGATCAGATAAACTGGTATAATAACCGGCTGCGCGATACGCATGATATGTTCCATATCCTAAGCGGTTATGGCCGCGACCCGCTGGGCGAACTCGCGCTGCTTGCTTTTTCCTATTCGCAAAACAAAAGCCTTGGCTTTCTTTTCATCGCGTGGATGGGCGCTTTAGAGGAAAAGCGGATTGCACCGTCCGGCACGCCAATTTTTGGCGCGATCAAAGAGGGGCAGCATAATGGCAGGCTGGCCCGGAAAATTGGTCATCAGGATATTGTCAGCCTGCTTCCCCTGCCGATTGAACAGGTGCGTGCAAAGCTGGGCATTCGGCCGCCGGTTACCTACCATGCCATATTGGATAAGTACCGCAGCGCCGGGATTGATCCCAATCACGCTTTTGGTCAGGCCGCCTCCGCCTAGGGTCAGGCCATAGGATCAAAACCTAAAAAGACTGCATCACGCAATCGCCGCCATCGACAAGCAAGTGCCACAGGCACCCCGCCGCAAAAGCCCGTGCCTTCCATGACGGTATCACCAACATAAGGGCATAGGATAATGCCGCCCAGAGCATATGCAGCGGATGGAAACCGATACTGCATCGGTTCGGGTCAAATATCGGCGTGGCAAGCAAATGGTCAAGATCAATCAAATTGGCCGCAATCATACACAGCCCCGCGACGCGCCAATGCGACCGCCAGAATAGCCAGGCCAATCCAAATGGAATGACCCAATGGCCTCCATAATGCAGCAACGGTTCGAGAAGGTCAGCCATAACAGAACAAAACTCTCGTCATTGTGAGCGAAGCGAAACAATCCTGTGTGGGTTGCTGCCGCTCTGTATTGCCGCGTCGCTGTGCGCCTTGCAATGGCGAATGGTGGATTAGGATCCCATCCATTCTTTGAAAAAGCTGTCATGCGCGGCGCGAAGATCGGATAGTTTCACACCCAGCACGCTGTCCCCAGCCACTTTGCCGATACGGCGGAAACCGATATGCGCTGTTTCGCTATTCAATGTGCCCTTGGACAAGGCTATGTTCAACGCCTCGCTATCGGGCACGGAAATCACATAACGGCCCTGATCCTCGCCAAACCACCATTGGGCGGCGCTATAGGCATCATTGCCCTCCACCTGTGCGCCAAGACCGCTGGCCAAAGCCATTTCGGCAAGCGCCACTGCAAGCCCGCCATCGGACAGATCATGCACCGCATTGACCAGCCCGTCATCAATCAGCTCGCGGATAATGTTTCCGGCACTGCGTTCAATGATCAGGTCGGTGGGCGGCGTACGCCCTTCATCGCGGCCATGAATTAAATTCAACCATAATGACTTGCCCAGATGCGACCGGGTCGGATCGGGCTTTGCCCAATGTTCGGCGGCGACCAGATAGAGAATATCGCCTTCATTCTTAAATCCGATTGTCATCATTTTCGACAAATCATCAATCACGCCAACCCCGCCAATAGCAGGGGTGGGCAAAATTGCGCTGCCGCCGCCGGTTGCCTTGCTTTCATTATAAAGCGATACATTGCCGCTCACCACCGGGAAATCGAGCGTGCGGCACGCCTCTGCCATGCCCGCAAGGCATCCGGTAAACTGCGCCATGATTTCGGGCCGTTCGGGATTGCCGAAATTCAGGCAGTTGGTAATCGCCAGAGGTTTCGCCCCCACGGCACAGATATTGCGATATGCCTCTGCCACCGCTTGTTTGCCGCCTTCATACGGGTCGGCATAGCAATAGCGCGGAGTGCAATCGGTGCTCATGGCAAGTCCGCGGTTTGTGCCGTGGATACGCACCACCGCCGCATCGCCGCCCGAAAGCTGCGCGGTATCGGCGCCAACCTGGCTATCATATTGTTGCCAAATCCAGGCGCGGCTCGCAAGCGCCGGGCTGGCCATCATTTTCATCAGGTCGCCGCCAACATCGGCGCTGTCAGGGATGCTGCCGGGGGTCAGCGGCTTGATCCCGGCCCATTGTTTATAATCCTCTTGGCTCATTGCTGGCCGATCATATTTGGGCGCATCGGATGCCAGCGGACCAAGCGGTATGTCGCACACCACCTCGCCATTCCATTCAAGGATCATATGCTGCGTATCAGTCACTTCGCCAATGACGGCAAAATCCAGCTCCCATTTTTTGAAAATCGCCTCGGCCATTGCCTCTTTGCCAGGTTTTAACACCATCAGCATCCGTTCCTGCGATTCGGACAGCATCATTTCATAAGGAGTCATGTCGGTTTCGCGCTGCGGCACTTTGTTCATGTCCAGCCGGATACCGGTTTTGCCATTGGTCGCCATTTCGACGCTGGAACTGGTCAGGCCCGCCGCGCCCATATCCTGTATGGCCACAATCGCGTCTGTTGCCATTAGCTCAAGGCAAGCCTCAATAAGCAGCTTTTCGGTAAAAGGATCGCCGACCTGCACCGTCGGGCGCTTGGCATCGGCATCATCTTCAAAATCTGCGCTCGCCATGGTTGCACCATGAATGCCGTCCCGGCCCGTCTTGCTGCCGACATAAACAATTGGATTGCCAATTCCTGTCGCTGCGGAATAGAAAATCTTATCCTGATCCGCCACGCCCACGGTCATTGCGTTGACAAGGATATTGCCATCATAGGCCGGATCAAAATTGGTTTCGCCGCCAACCGTCGGCACGCCGACGCAATTGCCATAGCCGCCAATCCCTGCAACCACGCCCTGCACCAGATGTTTCATCTTTGGGTGATCGGGCCGGCCAAAACGCAGCGCATTCAGATTCGCCACCGGCCGCGCACCCATGGTGAATACATCGCGCAAAATACCCCCCACGCCGGTTGCCGCACCCTGATAGGGTTCGATATAGCTGGGATGATTATGCGATTCCATTTTGAAAATCGCCGCCAGCTTTTCGCCATTCGGCCCTTCACCAATGTCGATAACCCCGGCATTTTCGCCCGGTCCGCAAATCACCTGCGGCCCGGTAGTGGGAAGCTTCGCCAAATGGATACGCGAGCTTTTATAGGAACAATGTTCCGACCACATGACCGAAAAAATACCAAGCTCGACCAGATTGGGCTGGCGTCCCATAGCGGCCAGAATGCGGGCATATTCTTGTTCATTCAGGCCATGTTCGGCAACGACCTGCGGGGTGATTTGGGATATAGTGTCTGACATGAAACCGCCTTTAGCGGCCAAAATGGCGCAAGCCTAGAGCAATTTCGTGCCCGCCATTATTCCTTCGCCCGTGCCCTGGCCCTGTCGACACGAAAAGCGAGCCAGACGAAAAGCAAAAAAACGATAATCGCGGACAATGGCAGGGCAATCCCCACCTGTTCCGCTTCGGGCGCGAGCCAGTTGTAAAGCTGCAACAACAGCATGGCCCCGGCCAGCCATAGCATTGGGCGCAGTATAGCCTTTTGCATTACCCCGGCTTTCATCCAATAATAGCCCAAGGCCGCACCGGTTAGCCCCAATTCCAATGGCATTGCAATCAAAGGATAATCCCACAGGCCAAAGCCCAATTTTGGCGGGCCGCCCAATAGGGTCAGGTCCGGCGCATGGACCAGCAAATCAACAAACCAGTGGGAAATAACCACAGCGCCGCCCAGCAAAGCCGCAGCCGCCCGGCGCGTGAAAAATAAATACCCCATGCCATAAGCGCTGCAAAAACAATCCCGCCCGCCAGACTGTGCGTATAGGGCATATAAAATAGATCAAAAGGGTTCATCACAGTCATACCCGGCGTGATCCGCATTTTTTCGGTGCCGGTCAGGACAAATGCAAAAAAGGCAATGTCAACCAATTGCGCGGCAATAAATGTTGTGCCTAATGACGGGCCTTTGGGATGCGCCGCCGCGACAAAAGCGGGGGCATAATGGCCGATGAACATGGGCGGACTCCTCTGACAAGCTCATAAAGTCAAAAGCTTATACCTATCTGCCCAAAAAGAAAGGGGCCGGAAGAACCGACCCCTATATTCATTATAGATTTTTGAAAATTAAGAGCTTTTACAGGTTTGCGCACCTTTTCCAGGCAGCTTGACATTGATCTGCTTACCGCTACCTGACAGCGATGCTTCGCCATCTTCGGATTTGAGCGGACCCGCAGCAGGTGCTTCGGCTGCAGCGGCGGTTGATGTTTCGCCTTCCGCTGGAACTTCGGCTTTGGGCTGGGCCACGCGGATGGCGCTTGCGGTTTTATCGCCGATGCGAATATCCGCCGCGACATTGTCGCCCAGAAAATCAACATATAAAATGCTATTGTCGGCGCAGCGATAAGTGCCCGATGCGGTAATCGCAGGCGGCATTTCAATCGGCGCAGCAGGCTCGGCCGCTGTTTTTTCGGCTTCACCTTCGGCTGGAGTTTCGGTTTTGTTGCAAGCCGCGAGCGCCAGCATTGCAATAGGAGCGATGAGGAGGAGAGTTTTTTTCATAGTGTTGTGTCATTAGCCAGCAGCCACATGATTGTGAAGATAAAATCCGCAGCCTGCCTCATTATCCTCTTTTGCCAAAGCCTGCGCTGAAAGGCTTGACCCTGACGCCCGCCCGCGCCAATGCTGGCGTCTATGAGTGATACCATAGCTGCTGCCGATCAGGCCATGAATTTTGAAGAGGCGCTCAAAGCGCTGGAAGCGATAGTCCACAAGCTGGAAAGCGGGGAAGCGCCGCTGGACGAATCCATCGCCTTATATGAACGCGGCAATGCCTTGCGCGCACTATGCCAAAAGCGTTTGGATGCCGCCAAGGCAAAGATTGAAGCCATCAACCTGGGTGCAGACGGCACGCCTGTCGGCACCAAATCTTTTGATCAGGACTAAGGCGATGACCGCAAAGTCGCTATCCACTGCCGACCTGCTAGCCGCGATTGCGCAGATAGCGAGCGAGATTGATGCGGAATTTGATAGCCTTCTGCCTATTCCCGGCGACGCCCGCGCTCCGCTATATGAAGCCATGCGCCACGCCGCGATTGGTGGCGGCAAAAGATTGCGTCCCCTTTTACTGGTCGCAACCGCCGGATTATTCCATGTCGACCGGGATATTGCGCTGCGCGTTGCCGCGGCGGTAGAGGCGATCCATGTCTATTCGCTGATCCATGATGATCTGCCCTGTATGGACGATGACGATCTGCGGCGCGGCAAACCGACGGTGCACCGGGCATTTGGTGAAGCGGCGGCGGTACTGGCGGGCGACAGCTTGCACGCGCTTGCTTTTGAGATATTGGCTGATCCCCGCACCCATTCCGATCCCTTTGTGCGCAGCGAGCTGATATTCTGTCTTGCACAGGCCAGCGGCCCCGATGGTATGGCGGGGGGACAGATGATGGATTTGGAAGCCGCAAAAGCGCATTTTGACCTTGCCACCGTCACCCGCCTGCAAGCCTTGAAAACCGGCGCATTGATCAGCGCCAGCGTGGAAATGGGCGCAATATTGGGTCATGTCCCCGCCGCCGGGCGCACACATTTAAGGGGCTATGCCCGCGACATCGGCCTTGCCTTCCAAATTGCCGACGACATATTGGATGTGGAGGGTGATGCCGATCTGGCCGGTAAGGCGCTGCAAAAAGATGCGGACGCCGGCAAGGCAACATTCCTGTCATTAATGGGATTAGACCGGGCAAAGGAACAGGCGGCGATGCTGGTCGAGCAAGCGATGGAGCACCTGTCTTCCTATGGGAAAGAAGCGGACCTGCTGCGTGCCATTGCCCGATATGTGTTGGAACGCGATCATTGAGGAGGGGCGGACATGAAGGAACGGATTGGCGTTTATCCCGGGACATTTGATCCCATCACCCTGGGTCATATGGACATAATCGAACGCGGCGCAAAGCTGGTAGACCGTTTGATAATCGGCGTTACCACCAATATCGCCAAATTACCGATGTTTTCCGACGAGGAACGCATCGCCATGGTCAGGCGCGAAGTGGCCGCATTTGGCAATGACAATATCGCAGTCGTGGGATTTAACTCGCTGTTGATGAATTTTGCCATGGCGCAAAACGCAAGCGTCGTCATACGCGGGATTCGCGGTGTCACCGATTTTGAATATGAATATCAACTCACCGGAATGAACCGGCAGTTGAACCACGAAATTGAGACGGTTTTTTAATGGCCGATGTTCGCGCTGCAACCTATTGCGTCGCGGCTCGTGAAGGAAATCGCGCTTTACAGCGGCGTACATCAGCAAATTCGTCACGCCAAA
>JAAURJ010000031.1 GCA_012032285.1 Sphingomonadales bacterium | reverse complement strand
TAAAAGTCTATATTGAGGCCTATGGATTTGGCCCGTTCAGCGATGTTGATGCGGCAAATATGCCGATATTCCGATGGGGGAATTCTGGCTCGCGCGGCCCAATGAGCAATTGAGCGCCATGATTTCAGCTGGTCATATTTATGGCCGAAAGGAAATCGCTGCAGAAGCGTTTACCGCATTGCAGGCGCTGAATTGGTCTTTCTACCCCGGCATGGCGAAAACGCGCGGTGACGATGCGTGGACCAAAGGCATCAACGCCTTTGTCTTTCATCGGTTCGCGCATCAAGCCAATACGCACGTAAAACCGGGGATGACCATGAACCGATGGGGTAGCCATTTTGACCGGCATCAACCCTGGTGGGACAATGCTGGTAAAGCATGGTTCCACTATATGGCGCGCGGCCAATTTCTGTTGCAACAAGGCTATGCCGTTGCGGATATTGCTTATTTCGTGGGCGATCGCGGGCCATCATTGTGCCCCAGCTTTGACAAGTTTAGCGAATGGCTGCCCAACGGGTATAAGGCCGATTGCATCAATGCCGATGTGCTGATCAACCGCACGCAACTGGGTGATGGCAGGCTGATGCTGCCGGAGGGCAACGGCTATCGCGCCATTGTCCTTGGCAATTCGAGCGAGATTGCTCCGGCTACACTTACAAGGCTGGAGCAGGCGGCGGCGAGCGGCGTCATGATCTTTGGAGCAAAGCCAGAACCCATGATGCCGCTGGGTGCTACACCGGATGAAGCGCAAGTGATCCGAAGCAGAATCGCAGCTCTTTGGGCCCGACCTGAAGTCTCCGATAGCACCGCGTTGAATAGTCAGCTGGTAACGAAATTATCGCCGGACTTTCTCAGCGATGGCCCTTCTCCCCTGCCCTTCATCCATCGCAAAACAGACGACGCAGATGTGTATTTCACATTCAATGCCGACGCTGTCCCACGCTCAGCACAATTATCCCTGCGCGGATCAGGCAAGGCGCCTGAGCTTTGGGATCCAATGACGGGCAAACGCAGCAACGTTGAGCAGTTCAACTATGAACAGAATCGAACGCATTTCGCACTCCCCTTGGCGGCGGGGCAGTCAACCTTCATCATACTGCACAAGAGCGCCGATGCTAAGCCCCAGAGCCCGAACCGACCGCCATTGAATATCACAATGCTTACACGGCCTGCCAATTGGTCGGTCTCGCTGACAGAGGCGACAGGTGGCAGCTTTACCTTGCCCGCCGGGCCGCTGGTTGACTTGAAAGACCATCCCGATGCCCGCGCTCGCGAATTTGCCGGGGTCGCCACATACAAAAATACGCTGACCCTCAAGCCGGCAGACTTGCAAGGCGCGGGACCAATTTGGCTTGACCTGGGACAAGTGGAAGTGGCCGCGACGGTGCGGATCAATGGCAAGGACATCGGCACCAGCTGGATGGCACCGCACCGCATCGATATTTCGCAAGCGTTGAAAACGGGAAGCAACACCATCGAAATTGCGGTTGCAACCCAGTGGAGCAATCGCCTGATCGCCGATGCGGCATTGCCCGACACCACTGGCTTTGTCGTAGCTGACCGCAGCAATAACCCAACCACCCCGATGGTGCAGTGGTATATGGACAATGTCCCGCCTCCGCAAAACGTGCGCAAGACCTTTGCAACGCAGCATTTCTTCAAACCAACCGACCCGCGGGTGCCCGCAGGGCTAATCGGGCCTGTCATCATAATGATTGAAAAATGAGGGATAGGATCGCCATGAAAAACACCCTTTGCCTGATCGCATTGATCACCACAACATCCTGTGTGACGACGACCGAAACGCTGAAAAGCACAGCTGCGGCAAAACTTGTTTGGAGCGCCGATTTCCAAGACGATGATGGCAAACTCGCCGCAATCAAAAGCGAGATTGACGATGCACCCGATCACCGCGCACGTGATCAGGTGCGCCTTTTGAAGAACTGCATCGAGACTGGGAATAGCTGTGTAGAGGTTGAACTGCGCAAACCAATTTATGACGAAAAGGGCGATATTGTCGTCAAATATAATGTCAATGGCGAGGTCGATTTGGGTGGTTATCGGGGTCGAACGGCGACCTTGAATTATCGTGTCTTCATTCCAAGCGGGTTCGTTTTCCGCCGGCAGGGCAAAATGCCGGGCCTGTCCCCTTTAAACGGAGCTTTTGGCGGCGACGCGCCTTATGCCGCAATCCCGGACAAATGGAGCGCACGGCTAATGTGGCTTGATATAGAGATGGAAAAAGGGCGGCCTCTGCCAAGCCTGTATCTATACGATCAACGCCGCGCCAAGGGCCGCACCGGGGAGCACAATAAAGGCCGCCAAATATTGTCGACCGGGCGGTGGCATAGCGTTGCCATTTTCGTGCATCTAAACCGCACTGGTCAAAGCGATGGCCGGGCGGAGCTTTGGATTAACGAGCAATTGATGGCTTGCCGGACCAATATGATGTTCCGCAATACAGAAAGCGACGCGACTATGATACAGCGGCTATCGTTCCATAATTATTTTGGCGGCAGCGCCAAAAATGCCGACCAGTTCCCCGATAAATCCACAACAATGCGGTTCGATGATTTCGCGGTCTTTGATGGCCGTGCCACACCCGCAACACCCGATGACGGTCAATGTAAATCGGAATATGCCCCCAATTATTTGATCCCAAAATAGAGCAGGATCATTAAACCTGCGCCCCTTTTTTCCGGTAGAAATCACGCAGAGCCGAGAAAGCCAGCTTGCGGGCGCCATCGGGGGCGATCACGCCTTTGCGGTTCCAGTTTTGCTGGAACCTGCCGTGCCAGCGTCGCGGACTGCGGAAATCTTTGAGCAGCCAGGGACTTACTCCGACGCAGCCCGGTGTTGTATCAATGACTTTCAGCATCTCTTCATATAGCCAGGCCTGATAGTCTTCGGTCCAAATTTCTTCGCGCGGCCCGCGATGCCCATAAAGCGCTTCTGCACGAATTCGGAAAAGATGAGCGGCTTGTCATAAGCGCTACTGAATGTGACCTGATTGAGATCCCCCGGGCTGCGCGGACCATACCAAGACTGATACTGGTTGATTCCGATAACATCCAGTTCAGCGGCAAGCGCATCCTGCACGACAATCCGCGCCTCATTGGGTTTGCTGCCACCCATATCGGCATTTTTGTTCATCGCCGCTGTCACCAGCCGCGCCGGATCAAGCGCACGGCAACGCGCAATCAATCGCCGCAGAAAGATATTGCGCCCCTCGCTTTGAGGGGTTTCGTTGGCGACTGACCATAGGATAATTGACGCACGATTGCGATCACGCTCGATCATGTCCGTCAACATTTGGTCAGCCAACGCATAGATTCGTTCGCTCTTATAATCGATGTCTTCCCAATAGATTGGAATTTCTGACCAAACCAACAGCCCCATTTCATCGGCTAGCCGCAGCATGTGTTCGGAATGAGGATAATGGGCCAACCGGACAAAATTGCAACCAAGTGCCTTAGCTTCATCAAGCAGTGCCCTAGCCTGCGCCAGTGTAACAGTGCGCCCTGCCTCTTTGCTGATCGGTTCTTCATGGATACAAATACCGCGCAAGTAAACCGGTTTACCGTTCAGCAGCAACTCGCGTCCGCGTGTTTCAATAGTGCGCAAGCCTATGGCATCATGCAGCGTTTCGCCATTGGCGCTAATCTCCATCCTATAGAGTTTTGGCGATTCGGGTGACCAACGTTGCGCTTTTTTACCTATCGGGAACCGAATACTTTGTGATCCGCTAGGCTCAATTGTCAGCTTCTTTTGCAGCCCCAGCTCTGGAAATGCGACCGTGGCAGCGATTGTTTCTGACCCGGTTACAAAGACATCGACTATAATCGCACTGCCATCAAAACGCACCGCTGCATTACGAACATAGCTTTCGGCTGTGTCGATAAGATAGACAGATCGTGTTATGCCGCCCCAGTTTTTCCAGTCAAAATCTGCGCCCGGGATAGTGTTACGGCTGTGCCGGCTATCAACACGCAGAACGAGCGGGTGGTTGCCTGTGCCGAGCTGATCAATATACTCCGTCACATCAAACTCAAATGGCAAGAACCCGCCTTCATGGTCACCTATTTTCAACCCGCCTAGCCAGATTGTCGCATGATAGTTGACGGCTTCGAAACGGATGATCTGACGGCGCCCCGGCTTTGGTGTCAAGGCGACATCGCGGTGGAGGTAGATGATACCGTCATATAAATATAGCTCTTGCGATGCGCTATTCCAGTCGGTTGGCACCTGCATGACAGGGCTGCTGTCCCATTCATATTCATACATCACCCGGCCTTCGGGGCTTGACCTGTCTTCCCAAACAGCGCGGCGCGTATGCGGTTTCCCCAAGGCTGTGTCATAGGGATCAATCAGATAATGCCACGGCCCATCCAGCGCGATTTTGCTGCGGGCGCTCATCAGACCAAGCAATGGCGCTGTGGGTGACAGTCTGTCTGGCGTTGCGGCGGTATTGGACGCGCGAGCGGCTGGAAAGGCCGCCATTGCCGTTGTGATTGCAGCAATCGTCCTGATTGCTGTGCGCCTGTCAGGAAACTCTTTCATGGCGCGATGGATCTAGGCACAGAACTTAGGCTGCAATGACAACTTTTACACCCGCAGCTTCAAGCATCTTGCGGGTGTCATCTGTAATACCGTTATCGGTGACGATCGTGTCGATACGCTCAAGCTCGCAAACGACATGGCCTGATGGAGCAGAAAATTTCGATGAATCAACAAGGACAATGATTTCATCAGCGCGGTCAATAAACCGGCGTTCACTGGCCACCAATATGATGTCAAGCTGCATGATGCCAAGCGGACCAATAGAGGCCGCCCCCATAAAAAGTTTTGGCGCATGGAAACGCGGCATTCCGTCGTCGCCAAATGCCGACAAAATAATATTCTGTTCGGCAAAAACCGCACCAGATGGCACAAGTATCCGCGTATCAGGCTGATCAATCAATCCGGCAACAATATGCAATGAGTTGGTCAGCACCTGTAGGCCAAGCGAAGCAATATGCGGGCACATTTGCAGCGTAGTAGAACCACCGTCGATCATAACAGCTTCGCCCGCAACGCATAATTTGGCGGCAGCTTTGCCAATCGCTTCCTTCTCCGTGCGATGAAGCTGCTGATTCTCCTGAAACGGAACGCCGAGCAAACGGCGTGTGCCGATTAGATTTGCGGCTGTATCATTTGGCAATGGCTGCGTCGTTTTGACACCGCCTCTGACGCGAAGGATGTGCCCCTCCTGCGCCAAACGGGTAAGATCGCGGCGGATTGTTGCCGCCGAAGCCGCCATGACACGTTCCAGTTCGGAAAAGGATACGAAGTCGCGTTCGGCTACCAAGCCTAGAATCATTGTTTCACGTTCATTTGCGTGCATAAGCAATCTTATCCATCAAGTCTGCGAGCGAATACAACCGAAATCTGTCACACAATCAAAAATATCCACATAAGATAAGGCATGGAGCCATTGATAATTTTCATTTTGACCGCGATATACGGTAATCAATCGCCCATATTGCGCTTGGTTCACCCTCTATGCCTTTTGATGATGGCATTTGCCAAATAACCGTAACAAGCCCATCATGAAGCCTTGATGTATCCCAGCTGCTGTATCCGCCGTGTGGATAGCCGCCCGCAGGCCTGCGACTTTTGGTAGCTTGACCGATTCCCAGGTCGAAAATTCGTCGGTCCGCTGTGCGACATAGATTTCCGGGTCGGCGCGTTGGCTGCCAAAGGCATAAAGTGTATCACCTGCAAATTTCAGATCAGCACCGCCAAGCGTAAATCCAGACGCATTGCCATTCCATTTCGATGTTCCAGAGGCCGAACCGACATAATGGAATGTTTTGCGTGTAGTGTTGTCATTTGCCTCTGCCAAATGGCTGATCAAGACATGGAAATTCCCGGTTTTGGGATCAATAACCGACATATTGGCGGGGTTGGAAGGGGCGACGTCATAAGGCAGCGGAACCACAGGATCACCAATATTGTCGATGCTGATTGCTTCACCTTTTGCAATGTCCGCAACGACGCTGCCATCATATCGGCGCCAAACCGTTCCGCCGTCCAAACTTTTGGCGTAATAAAGACCATGATTGCAATATAACTCGCCCTTTGGATTGCCCTGACATTCCTTCTCGCGGAATAACCAGCTCATTTGCAAGCTGCCATCAGGGCCAACCTGTATCCCGTTTGAAAGATAGGGGCCGCGTGTTTTATTCTGTCCGTTCCAGCTACCATTTTGCGATGACAACCGGGCGATTTTCTTTTCCCAACTTTGCGTCTGGCTGTTATATCCAACCTTCTGCATTTCCCCGCCATAAGAGCCGCCATCGCGGAAATAGAGCAGCAAATCGCCATCACCCGATTCCACAAAGGATGGATAGGTGACCACCCAGCGGAAATTGTCCCAGCCAAAATTTTTGCGATAGGTAAAGATGCTATCATCCCAAATTGTTCCAGCAGGATTGTCCGCAACGCCCGCCGCTGTATTGGCATAGTTCATCCATTTTGCATTATGGTGATCAAAGGCAATGTGTATCCGTCCGTCCCCTTTCGAAATAGCAATAGATGGCCGGTTATGGGCGTCATCGCTGGTCACTTTATAACCGTTTAGCTTCGCCCTTTCCCATTGACCGCCGCCTTCTTTCCGGCGTGCGACAAACACTTCGCCAAACTGCTCTGACCGGGGCTTGCTCCGGTCTTTACCGCTGAAATAGACGGCATATTGATAGCCTTTATACGTCACGGCTCTTGCGCCAATTGGCCCTGTAAAGCGCGGCTGGCCATTTTTGGCGCGGTCGCTGCCATCGGAGGAATGCGCTGCCTCTGTAAGCTTGAACGCGCCCACAACTTCGACTTGGCCAGGTTCAGCATATAACGGAGACGATAACATTATAACGGCAAATAATGCGGCCACAGCACTAAATAGAATACGGGTCATAATGTGTATCTTTCTATCGACTTTACATCATACGATGCCGGCACCCAATCCGACCGCTTTGCGCGATTGTGCACACCGCTCGCGCCATTCCGACCTGCGATAGGCATTCAGCACGTCAATTGCGCCGCCAGCTTCCAACCGCGCCTGTGCAACAATGGGTGACACATCCGTCCGATAGGCTTGGCGCAAAGTTTGAAAGGCCATCATTGTATCGTTATTTTCCTGCGCATGGCGCAATGCAGCGCGATCAACCAAAACTGCTTTTGCGAATGCAGACATAATTGCTTCTGCCGATGACAACATAGATTCGATCGGATCGGTCACATTATGCGATTGGTCAATCATATAAGCGGGGTTGAAGCCGTCACGCGGGTTCAACTCAGCCTCTATCAATTCGTTGAAAACAAGGAATAGCTGATGCGGGTTGATCGATCCTGAATCCAGATCGTCGTCGCCATATTTGCTATCGTTAAAATGAAACCCGCCAAGCTTTCCAAAACGGTGGAGACGCGCGACAATCTGTTCGATATTCACATTGGGCGCATGATGACCTAGATCGACCAAGCATTGGGCCTTTGGTCCCAAAGTTTGCGCCGCGAGTATGGAGCTTCCCCAATCGCTTATCACCGTGGAATAAAATGCTGGTTCGAACATTTTATGTTCCAATAGCATCCGCCAGCCTTCGGGCAGAGCAGCGTAGACCTGAGCTGCGGCATCTAGATAGCGATCTAGCGACCGTCCCAGATCCTGCTGGCCCGGAAAGTTGGTTCCATCGCCAACCCATACGGTCAGCGCATTGGAACCTAGCTTTTCGCCAATCTCGATGCATTCGATATTATGATCTACCGCCTGTTGCCGGGTGGCGGCTACTGTTGAAGCAAGCGAGCCAGTTGAATAGCTGTACGCTTGTCCAGGCTGATCCTGAAAAGTATTGGAATTGATAGCATCAAACCCAAGACCGAGACTGCTTGCCTCCTCTTTCAAAGCCGAATAATCGCTGACCTTATCCCATGGGAAGTGCGGGCTTACGCGCGGTGTTGCCCGGCTCAATTGATTGACCACAGCACAATCAGCAAGCTTTTCATGAATGTTGGTTGGCTCACCCGGAATCGGGAATTTGGCAAAACGGGTGCCGCCGCGTCCCGAACCCCAGCTTGGCAATGCGACCGAGAATCCTAAAACCCTGTCCTTAATCTCATTAATTGCAATAGTGCGCCGATCAAGCTGACGCCCAAGGCTGCCATAATCATCTTCGAGCGCAGCCAGCAAAGGTGCATTAAGCTCAGCAATCAACTCGCTCGAAATCGGCAATTCTTCCATCTCTCTCCCTTCCACAGGATCAGCGCACAAAAGCTTGCGCGTTGCCTGCATCAACATTGATTATATTGCCGGTCGATTTTGCCGACATATCGCTTGCAAGAAAATATACCGATTCGGCAATATCCTCCGGCAAAACGTCTTTTTTGAGCATAGACCGGTTGCGGTAATGCTCCTCAAGTTCGATACCTGCGTCGATGCCATGCGCTCCGGCCCGCTCTTTCCGCCAGTCACCATCCCAGATACGCGACCCGCGAATAACCGCGTCGGGATTAACGCTGTTGACCCTGATACCGACCGCTGCTCCTTCCAGTGCAAGGCACCGGGCAAGGTGCAGCGATGCCGCCTTAGCAGATGCATAAGCGGATGCATTGGTTGCTGCTGCAAGTCCGTTTTTCGAACCGATAAAGATGATAGAACCGCCATTATTGGCAGTCATTATGCCAAAGGCTGCTTTGCTGGTTAAAAAATAGCCTTCTGCTAAGACATCGTAATTTTTCCGCCACAACGCCGATGTCGTTTCGCCGATCGAAGCGGCTGAGGCAATTCCTGCATTGGCGACAA
Organism: Sphingomonadales bacterium; assembly: GCA_012032285.1. Taxonomy (GTDB): domain Bacteria; phylum Pseudomonadota; class Alphaproteobacteria; order Sphingomonadales; family Sphingomonadaceae; genus Sphingorhabdus_B. The sequence goes on along the minus strand of JAAURJ010000031.1, from coordinate 26,520 downwards.
AAATATCAAGCCCGCCAAATTCACGGGCGCAAGCGGCAAATGCTGCGTCTATCTGCTGCTCGCTGGTCACATCACAGGTTGCGGTGCGCACGACATCTTTGCCAAAGCGTTCGGCAAGACCCGCATGAACCAGGGCAAGATTATCCTCATCACGGTCAAGCAACATGACGCAGGCCCCGTCAGCAAGCAGTCGCGCCGCAGTCGCAGACCCGATACCGCCCGCACCGCCCGTCACCAGCGCAATTTTCCCGGCCAGCGATTTGGGCTTGGGCATCCGTTGCAATTTGGCCTCTTCAAGCAGCCAATATTCGATATCGAACGCCTCTTGTTCATCAAGCCCGATATAATCTCCAATGGCCTGTGCGCCGCGCATCACATTGATGGCGTTACCGTAAAATTCCCCGGCAAGCCGGGCGGTTACTTTATCCAGCGCAAAGGTGATGCGACCAACACCGGGAATCAGCATAACGACCGGGTTGCCATCGCGCATAGCAGGCGAATTGCCGCGTTTGCAGCGTTCATAATAGGCAGCATAGCCTTGCCGATATTCCTCCAAAGCCTCGGCCAAGTAGGCGTCATCCTCCAGCCTTAAAGGATCAAGCGGCAAGGGCGCAATTTTGGTCCGCAAAAATGGTCCGGGCAGCTTGTGCCGATAGCGGCGAGCATCAGGAAATCTTTGCTATTCACAAACTCAAGCGTTTCTGCATCGTCGGAAAATGCCCAACCTTACTGCGCTCGCCTGTCATAAATCCGCGTATGCGAGGCATAAGCCCGGCTGCCATTGCGGCGCGAGCCGATGCCTCAAGAGATTTGGCAACCGCACCGCCAAACGCCGGTTTTTGGGACAGTCTAGCGTTCAAATACCGTGCGGCTTCGGTTATCAATTCAACCGTGTGATCGTAACAGGCTTTGGAACTGTCAGCCCAGCAGATAATACCGTGCCCCGCCAGCATCACCCCTTCTAAACCGGGGTTTGCGGCGACATAGTCGCGCAACTCTATGCCCAAAGTATAGCCCGGACGTTTCCATGGTAGCCAGCCAATCCGGCCACCCCAAATCTCCTTTGTCGCCTCTTCTCCGCCCGATGACGCAGCCAACGCAATGATTGCATCGGGATGGACATGGTCGACATGGGCAAACGGCAACAAGCTGTGTAAGGGCGTGTCAATCGACGCCGCGCGGCTGTTCAAATCAAAGGTGCAGTGCGGAAGATAGCCGACCATTTTGTCGTCGTCTTCGTCGCCGTTATAATGCGCTTCAAGGCTAAGCAGGCGATCTTGATATAATGTCGCAAAACCATCGAGCTTCATTGACCCTATATCACCGCCGGACCCTTTCACCCAGAGAATATCGACAGTTTCACCGGTTAGCGGATCGGTACCCGACAGTTTTGCCGACGTGTTACCGCCCCCGAAATTTGTAACCGTAAGGTCGGACCCAAGCAAATTTGAACGGTATAAAAGCAACTCTTGCGGAGTCATGCGTGCCGCCGATTCATCCGACCATCTATTATCCGGAATTGCAAATGGTATAGCGGCATTTTGCTCAAGGTCAGTCTGTGCCATGTCGAGCATGATATATCCTTTGGCGTGAAATTATGCCTTGCAATTACCGGCCTTTTTGCTCTTATGCAATCATAATCGATAATTTTCGATCAAATTCGCTTGGGGAGAGGCGTTGATGGCATATGCAGTGCTGGACATCGGTAAGACGTTGGCCAAGGTCACTTTGTGGGACCGGCATGGTAATATGCTGGCACGTGAAACCCGTGCAAATCAAACAATTGTCATTGATGATCTGCGCCATCTCGACGTTGCGGGTATCGACCAATGGTTGGGCAATAAATTAAGGAGTCTTGCCGGACAGTATGAAATCGAATCAATTTTTCCGGTAGGGCACGGCGCAGCGGCCGTAATTGTTCAAAGCGATATGTCATACAAAGCGCCTATCGATTATGAGCAGGATTATGACGCCGAAACACGGTCTGCATATTCGCGGCTGCGCGACGCTTTTGGCATTACGGGTTCCTCGCTGCTCCCATTGGGTTTGAATTTGGGGCTACAGCTTTTAATGGCATTAAGAAGGAACCCGAATGGATCGAAAATGCCACTATAATGCCTTGGCCGCAATTCTGGGCTTGGCGGCTGTGCGGTGTGATGGCGAATGAGGTCACAAGCATGGGCTGCCACACCGATCTTTGGTGCCCATTAAGCGGAAAGCCATCCAATTTGGCCAATCAATTGGGGATAAGTAGCCGCTTAGCGCCGCTTTATGCAGCAAGTGATGTATTGGGAACGATTACCCCCGAATGGATTGGCCGGACGGGACTGCGTGCCGATACGAATGTGTATTGCGGCATTCATGACAGCAATGCGGCCTTGATAGCGGCACGCGCATTTCCTGAAATTATCGGCGAGGAATCGACGGTTTTATCAACCGGTACTTGGTTTATAGCGATGCGCTCGCCGGAAAAAGCGGAATTGGTTGATATTACCAGCTTACCCGAATCCCGGGACTGTCTTGTCAACATTGACGCATTTGGAAAGCCGGTTCCTTCTGCGCGTTTCATGGGCGGACGAGAGATTGAAACACAAATCCAGATTGATACAAGACGGGTTGATATAAAGCCGGATCAACCTGCTCTGCTATCGGCTGTTCCCGAAATCATTGCCAAAAGTCAGATGCTGCTGCCAACATTGGCCAAAGGCACCGGACCGTTCCCCGATAGCAAGGGGGTGTGGATGAACGAACCCGATAACTGGTATGCAAAACGGGCTGCGGCTTGTCTATATGCAGCGCTGGTTGCCGACCAATCGCTTGATCTTATTGGTTCAAAAGAACGCATATTAGTGGAAGGCCGGTTTGCGGAGGCACAGGTGTTTGTTCGCGCCCTTGCCCGTTTGCGCCCCGATACCAGCATATTTGTTGCGAACGCGCATAATGATGTTGCCTTTGGTGCGCTGCGCCTGATCAATCCAGCGCTTCAACCCGCAGGTCAGCTTGAAAAAGTAGAACCGCTCCATACCGATCTTTCTGGGTATAAACGTCAATGGCACGCCGCTATTGCGGGCCAAAAGGCGGCGGCATGATCGCCGCGTCGGTCAATGATTACCGCGAATTGGCGAGGCGCCGTTTGCCGCCATTTCTGTTCGAATATATGGACGGTGGTTCATATGGCGAAGTCACGCTGCGCCGCAATGTCGATGATCTCGCCAATATTGTCTTAAAGCAGCGCGTGCTGCGCGATGTTTCGAACATCGACCTGTCGGTGCAGCTGCTGGGACAGAATTTGTCCATGCCGCTGGCGCTTGCACCCATCGGTCTGGCCGGTATGAACGCGCGGCGCGGCGAGGTTCAAGCCGCCCGCGCCGCGCAGCGCGCCGGTATTCCTTTCACACTGTCAACCGTGTCTGCTTGCGCTATCGAAGAGGTCGCAGCTGGAAGCGCAAACCCAATCTGGTTTCAACTCTATATGATCCGTGACCGCAATTTTATGCGGGATTTGATGGAAAGGGCGGTTGCCGCCGGATGTTCGGCTTTGGTTTTCACCGTTGATATGCCGGTGCCCGGATCGCGTTACCGCGACTATCATTCGGGTCTGGCTGGTCAGCCGGGGTTGAAAGGACAAATCCGCCGTATATGGCAGGGAATGCAAAATCCGTTCTGGGCTTTTGACGTCGGTGTGATGGGCCGTCCGCATCATCTCGGCAATGTTGCTCCGGTGTTAAAGGGCAAAACCGGTATAGAGGATTTTTTTGCCTGGATGCGCAATAATTTCGATCCGTCGATCGGCTGGAAAGACATTGAATTTATTCGCTCGCAATGGAAAGGCCCGTTGATCATCAAAGGGATTATGGATGCCGATGACGCACAGGAGGCGGCAAAAATTGGGGTTGATGCAATAGTCGTTTCAAACCACGGCGGACGCCAATTGGACGGCGTGCCTTCCACGGCAAAGGCGTTGCCGATTATTGCCGAAAAGCTTGCCGGTCAGATGACTTTATTAGCTGATGGCGGCATCCGTTCGGGGCTGGATGTTGTCCGAATGCTCGCTTTGGGCGCAGACGCTGTGCTTTTGGGCCGCGCATGGGCCTATGCACTTGGCGCACGCGGCGAAGCCGGGGTGGCGCATATGCTGCAATTGATAGAATCCGAGATGCGCGTGGCAATGGCGCTGACCGGTTGCACGAAAATTTCAGAAATAAATTCACAAAATCTAGTCCAATAAAGTCATTACCAAGGGAGAGAATAATCGCATGAGCGCACAACAGGGAAAAGGCTGGCGGGGAACCATATTGGCAGGCCTGGCAAATTATATCGATGCTGGGTCAATCGTGGCGATGGGTTCAACCTTTGCGCTGTGGAAGGCCTTATACGGTCTTGATGACAATCTGCTTGGTATTATTGCTGCTTTCAGTGCCAATGGCATTGGGGCCGGTGTCGGTGCGCTTGTTGGCGGACGGCTTTGCGATTTGTTTGGCCGCAAAAAAATCTACCAATATGATATGCTCTTCTATGCCTTTGGTATGCTTTTTCTGGTTTTTGCCACTGCGCCTTGGATGATCATCACAGGATCGCTGCTGGTCGGGCTGGCGGTTGGCGCGGATATTCCGGCCAGCTGGTCGTTGATAGCCGAGCAGGCACCGGACAAAAAACGCGGCGCACATTCGGGCGTGGCGCAGCTGCTATGGTATCTGGGTCCGGTTATGGTTTTGGTCGCATTTTTCGCTATCGACCTTATGGGTTGGGGGATTATCGGGGCGCGGGTGGTATTCGGGCATCTTGCTGTGCTTGCCATCGCGCTTACTTTCTTGCGGTCCAAAATGGCCGAATCAGAACGGTGGGAAGAAGCAAAGGCGCAGCGTATTGCAGAGGCAGGCGCACCGCGCCAGTCGGACTGGGCCAAACTGTTTCAGCCGCAATATCTCAAATCTATGGTCTATCTGATCTTGATGTATGGCCTATGGAATTTGTGGGCCGGGACCAACGGCATCTTCATGCCGCTGCTTCTTGAAACGGCGGGCGGTTTGCCGCGCTGGGTCGCGGCCTTGCTGCCTGCGGCTTATTTTGCCATCGGGATTGTTTCCATCCTGTTTGTATTCATGGCGTTGTCCGACAAAATGAACCAGCGTTCATTATTTGCTTTGGCGGCGGCGATGCAGGTTGTCGGTATGGCTTTGCCCGCTATTTTCGGCCTAAGCCTTGAAATCGCTATCATCCATATCGTCATCATGGGTTTTGCCGCCGGCTTTGGAGCGCAAAGCTTTTTTCAGCTTTGGAGCGCGGAAATGTTCCCCACCGCGATCAGGGCCACCGCACAAGGCCTTACCTTTGCGGTGGTGCGCATTGCGCTTGGCATTTGGACATTTATTGTCCCTGCTTTGGCAAGCGCCGATTACCAAACGCTTGCATGGATTTTGACGGCTTTTCTAGCGGCATCCGGTATTATCGGTACCATCTGGGCACCGCGCAATGAGGGCAAATCGCTGGAGCAGCTTGATGCAGAGCGGCAAGCAAAGGCAGCATAAAAAGGAGCAACCCAATGCGAAAGATCCGAAAATCCCTAGCTTTGGCCTCACTCATGCTGGCAGGAATATCACTGGCTATGGCGGCGTTGGCTCAACCCGCCCCTGTCATTGCGAAGACAGCCGCGAAAAAAGCCAAGAAACCCAACATCATTTGGATCATGGTCGATGATATGGGCTATGGCGATATTGGTGCCTTTGGTCAGGAAAAGATCGCCACACCCAATCTTGACCGGATGGCGGCACAAGGCATCAAACTGACTAGTTTCTATGCCGGATCGACAGTCTGCGCCCCTTCCCGCTCTGTTTTGATGACAGGCTATCATGTCGGCCATGCAACGGTGCGCGGCAATGGCGACAAAACGGTCCAAACGCTGAAGGATGATGACGTTACTGTTGCCGAGCTGCTAAAAACCGCAGGCTATCAAACCGCTTTAATCGGCAAATGGGGTCTGGGTGACGAGGGAAATAGCGGTAAGCCCAATGATCAGGGTTTCGACTATTTCTATGGTTTTATGAATCAGGTGCACGCGCACAACCACTTCCCAGATTGGGTATGGCGCAACCGTGACAAGGTCCGTTTCCCCAACAAGGTTATTCTTGCTCCCGAAGCGTATCAGAGCTTTCACAGCGGGGCGGTGAAGCCTGAAGACAGGCTCGTCTTTATCGAGGATGAATTTCGCAGCGAGGTGATCGACTATCTGGGCAAGGCAAAAGCCAACGGAAAACCCTTTTTCCTCTATTATGCCTTGGTCAGCCCCCATGCGAATAATGAAGCGGATAAGATTGGCCTTGGCCTGCACGGTATGAATATGAAAAACTATGGCGATTATGCCAACAAAGCTTGGAAAGACAGCGCCAAAGGTTATGCCGCAATGGTCGACCATATCGACAAAAGCGTTGGCGCTGTGATGGCAGAATTGCGCCGCCTTGGCCTCGCCGAAAACACAATCGTCATCTTCACATCCGATAATGGCCCGCATAGCGAAGGCGGCAACGATCCGGAGTTTTTCAACTCAAACGGACCATTTCGCGGTGAAAAACGCTATCTGACAGATGGCGGTATTCGCGTGCCGACCATCGCATGGGGACCGGGGCTAGTCACTGCTGGCCTGTCCAGCGACCATATCGGCTATTTTGCCGACCTATGGCCGACCGCCGCGGAATTAGCAGGCATCCGCAATGCCCCCGGCGGCGCACGGGACGGAGTGAGCCTGGTGCCGACATTGACAGGCAAAGGCGCACAGGCACAGCATAATTATCTTTATTGGGAATTTTATGAATTTGGTTCTGCGCAAGCCATACGTTGGGGCAAATGGAAAGCCATCCGTGTGCCAATGCTAACCGGCCCAATCGAACTTTATGATGTGAGCACAGATTTGGAGGAAAAGAATAATCTCGCAGCGCAGAAACCGGAAATTGTAAAACAGATAGAGGCGTTCATGGCCGCAGAGCATCGCCCCGATCCAAAATGGAAACCCAGTCTTGGCGTTTCGGGCAACAAATAATGTCAAACACCGTTAAACCTTATGCATGGGTGCTGTTTGTCCGTCCGGGATATGAACTGGAATATCAACGGCGTCATGATGAACTTTGGCCCGATATGTACGCAGAACTGGATGCATCGGGGATAAAGAAATATCATATTTTTCGCCATGGACTGACCCTGTTCGGTTATTTCGAAACCGCAGACATTGCGGCAACACAGGCCTATCTTGCGGCGTCGGACATCAATGCCAAATGGTCTGAATATATGGCGCCGATCATGCAAGTTGACATTGATCCTGTAACAAATTTTCCCTTTTTATTGCCGCAGATGATGGATTTTAATGAAGGCGCTGTTGCCGCAACATTGCCCGAAGCCCTAGCGAAAATTTCCCGGCAATCATGAATTTTTTCCGCATTGATTGTCTGAATTTTTCATTCGGTTTCTCCAACATTGGCGCAAAGCATTGCTCATAGGATCTTAGGGATGAAAAAGAAAAAGAAAGTGGGAGAAGGAATATGACAGAAGAAAATTTTGCGGCAGTAAAAAGACCGGATAACGCGCCGCGCCTTTTTACGATTGCGGTGCTCGCACTGTTTGCCGCAGCGCTTAGTTTTTCAATGCGCGCTGCTTTGGCGGGCGATATAAAAACATCGGTTTTTGATCCGATCAATGCCTCCGCATCAGGAGAAATGATTGGCGCTGCACTGGGCGTCGCGTTTTTGGGCTTTGCTATCACCACCTTCATTATCAGTCCGCTGCTCGACAAGGTTGGCATGAAGCTAGCTCTTGTCGGCGCGGGGGTGAGCTTTCTTCTGGGCGTTATCTTGACTGCCTTTGGCCAGTTTGTCGGGCCGGACTGGGCGTATCGCACCATATGGACAGGAATGCTGCTAATGGGGATTGGCTGGGGCTTTACCGAAGGCACAATCAATCCGATGACCGCCGCGCTTTATCCAGACGATAAAACCCACAGGATGAATGTTCTCCACGCCTGGTGGCCAGCGGGTCTTATTATCGGCGGGTTATCGGGTTATGCCATCGGTCTTGCGCAGCTGCCTTGGTATATTTCGATCTTCATTGTCGCTATTCCCGCTATCGTTTTTCTGGCGATGTTAAAGGGTCAAAGTTTCCCCAAAACCGAAAGTCACGCAATGGGCGTCCCCACAGGCGAAATGGTGGGAGAGATATTTCGCCGACCGAGTTTCCTGATTTGGTTTGCCATCATGTTCCTTACCGCTTCGACCGAACTGGCACCGGGACAATGGGTGGATTTTGCGCTTTCCGAACTGGTGGGAATGCGCGGCATATTGCTGCTAGTATTTGTCAGCGGGATCATGTTTGTAGGCCGCCATTTTGCTGGGCCGATTGCAAAGCGCATTTCGTCTGTGGGGTTGCTTTTTGTTTCCAGTATATTGTCCTTTATCGGTTTGCAGCTATTCAGCCACGCTGCTAGCCCGGCGACGGCCATCGTTGCGGCCGCCATATGGGGCATGGGTGTGTGCTTTTTATGGCCGACAATGCTCGCGATCGCTGCCGAGCGTTATCCGCGCGGCGGTGCATGGACAATCGGCCTGATCGCTTCTGCCGGAGCGCTGGCAATATATTTTGTGCTGCCAAAACTGGGCGCAATTTATGACGCGGCTATGGCGAAAGCGGCTGGCGGGGCAGATCGTATCGCCGCCCTGCCACCGGCGGAGCTGCTCGCGGCAAAGGCATCGGCAGCCGCAACAGCATTTGACACAGTTTCGATATTTCCGGCAATATTGGTTGGCGCATTCGGTGTTATCTTGTTGGTTGAACGTTTTCGCGCCTTTGCCAACACGCCGCCTGCTGTGAAAGAGGTTTGAAAGCAATATGCGGCAGGCGCTGTCCCTATTTGTCATCGCAATAATTTTTGGGTTAAGCGGCTGCGGTGAACAAGGAGCGTCAACGGGGCCTGCAAAAACAGCGTCTTGTATGATGAAATCGCCCGCAGCGCTGGCTATTCCCGCTGGTGCTTTCATGATGGGGCAAGAAGATGTCTATGCCGAAGAGGGACCAGCGAAAAAAATAATCATTGCCGCATTTTATATGGACCCGCATGAAGTGACCAACCGGCAATTTGCAAAATTCGCGGCGCAGACAGGATATGTAACCGTTGCGGAAAAGCCGGTTGACCCTGCGATTTTTGGTATTGCTGAGGATCAGATTCCAGCTGAGATGCTGAAACCTGGCTCCGCAGTTTTTACGCCGCCCGCCCGTCCATCCAATCAATCTGCCGATTGGTGGCGATATGTGCCGGGCGCGAATTGGAAGAAGCCCTATGGCCCTGATGGTGCGGATCAACAACCGGATGAACCTGTTGTGCATTTGGCCTATGCCGATATGCTCGCCTATGCCAAATGGGCGGGCGGCCGCTTGCCGACAGAGGCGGAATGGGAATATGCCGCACGCGGCGGCAATCCAAATTATACCGAACAACCGGCCGATGCGAATAGCTGGCAAGGCGCTTTCCCGGTCCGTGACTTGAAAGCTGACGGCTATGGCGGCGTTGCCCCAGCGGGTTGTTTTAAGTCCAATGCTTATGGATTATATGACATGATTGGCAATGTGTGGGAAATGACAGCCGATTATTATGCCCCGGGGCACAACCCCATGCGCCCGCCGCAAAACCCCAAAGGTCCAAGCGAAAGCAGCGCCTATGATCCAATCAATCCAGGCCTTGCAACGCGGGTCATTAAAGGCGGAAGCTTTCTATGTGCGCCCAATTATTGCCAACGATACCGCCCCGCCGCCCGTCAAGGCCGCGACCCCGGTTTGGGGGCCAGCAATGTCGGTTTCCGGCTGGTTTATGATGCTAAACCAGAACCGGCGGGAAATTCTGAATAGGCCGCAGGGATCAAAGTTAAAGGCCCAGCCAAGCTCAACCGGGGCAAGCTGTCACCAGCTGTTTCGAAAAAAAAGAGGCTTCCTGACGCGGCTTCCTTGCAATCGCCTCGCCCCCATTGCGGATATTCGCTCTACCACAAAGCTTATCTGACTACCGAGAATATGCTTCCATATCATCGTCATTTGGACATCTTGATGATGGTATTTATGCGGTTACGGCCTAAAGATGAACCGCGCTCAACATATAGTTGAGCGCCATATTCTCCGACAGGTGCAGCCCCTTTGCAGGGGTGAATGCGATGCCGCGCATCATTTCGACCTTCATGCCCTTATTTGCCAACATCGCCTCCATCTCAAAAGGCGTGATAAAACGGTCCCAGTCATGCGTGCGCGCGGCACCTGGCCCAAACGTTCAGCGGCCTCGACCAAGAACAGCTTTGACGCCGCCGTCCGGTTGGGCGTCGACAATAGAAGCAGGCCATCGGGTGCAAGACGGCCGATAAGCTGCGCCAGAAAATCGGCAGGATCGGCGACGTGCTCAATCACCTCCATCGAAGAAACAATGTCGTATGTCCCTTGAGCAAGCTCCGATAGCTCGCCTGAATGATAGTGAATGATCAGGCCAGACGCCGCCGCATGGGCACGGGCAGCTGCAATGTTTTCCGTCGCCGCATCGACGCCGGTCACCATCCCGCCCAGCCGGGCAAAAGGTTCGCAAAGCAACCCCGCACCGCACCCAACATCTAGCACCCGCCGCTGCACCAGCGGCGAACGGCTGGTCCGATCCGTGCCGAAATGCGCGTCCAAAGCATCGCGGATAAAGCGCAGCCGGACCGGATTCAACCGGTGCAGCATAGCCGAGCTGCCCTTTGGATTCCACCAGTCATCCGCCAATGCCCCGAAATGAGCCGCTTCTTCTGCGATAATAGTGTTATTTTTGGTCGTTGCTGTGCTTGCCTTTGTCATATCCTTTCCTTATCAGGGCGCTTCGCTTTTCAACAGCCCATAATTAGGAAATAACAGCAAATATGGCCCGTATCGTAATGAAGTTCGGCGGCACGTCCATGGCGGGCACGGAACGCATCCGCCGCGTCGCACAAATTGTAAAGGCGCAGGCCGATCATGGCGATGAAGTCGCTGTTGTCGTTTCCGCAATGGCAGGCGATACCGACCGGCTGGTGGGTTTCTGCCGGGAGGCGAATGCGCTTTATGATCCGGCCGAATATGATGTCGTTGTGGCATCGGGCGAACAGGTAACATCTGGCCTACTGGCGATGACTCTGCAAGCCTTGGGCTGCAAGGCGCGCAGCTGGATGGGATGGCAAATGCCGATCCATACCGACACCGCCTATGCCAAAGCGCGGATCGGGGAAATTGACGCAGAAGCGCTCGCCGCCTCCATGGCGCGGGGTAAGATTGCGGTTATTCCTGGCTTTCAGGGGCTTTCGCCCGAAAACCGGATTACGACATTGGGCCGAGGCGGTTCGGATACATCGGCGGTCGCGATTGCAGCGGCGGTAAAAGCCGACCGCTGCGACATCTACACTGATGTTGACGGCGTTTATACCACCGACCCGCGCATTGTGGCGCGTGCGCGTAAATTGAAAGCCGTCACTTATGAAGAGATGCTGGAACTGGCCAGTGTCGGCGCCAAAGTCCTGCAAACCCGGTCGGTTGGCCTCGCGCTGAAAGAAAATGTGCAGGTGCAGGTTCTGTCCTCCTTCACCGAAGAAGGCGCCCCCGATGCAAACACTATCCCTGGCACATTGATAGTCAGCGACGAAGAATTGGAGAATTTGAACGTGGAACGGCAATTGATAACCGGTATCGCCCATGACAAGAATGAAGCAAAAGTGATTTTGACCCGCGTACCCGACAAACCGGGTGCAGTGGCCAATATTTTCGAACCCTTGGCTGCGGCCAATATCAATGTCGATATGATCATCCAGAATGTAGGCCGCGACAAAGGCGAAACCGACGTGACCTTCACCTGCCCGATGGCCGATCTGGCCCGCTGCACCGAGATATTGGAAAATGCACGCGAGAAAATCGGATTTAACCGTATCATCACCGACACCAAAATCGCCAAGATCAGTGTTGTCGGCGTTGGTATGAAAAGCCATGCAGGCGTCGCCAGCAATATGTTCAGCGCCCTTGCCGAACGAAAGATCAACATCCAGGCGATTACCACATCGGAGATTAAGGTCAGCGTGATCATCGACGAGGATGAAACCGAACTCGCCGTGCGCGTGCTGCACACCGCTTATGGGCTGGACGCGGAATAATCATTCCGCTTGCCCATAACAGGCCCGGCCCCTAAAAACACATCATGTCAAAACTCCTCCATTTGATGCGCCGCGGCACCGAATTTCTGGGCTGTGACGTAGCGATTATGTGCGGCGCTATGTCTTGGGTTTCCGAGCGCAATCTGGTCAGCGCAATCAGCAATGCGGGCGGATTTGGGGTGATAGCCTGCGGCGCGATGACAGCGGAGTTACTCGACGCGGAAATCGCAGCGACAAAGGCGATGACAGGCAAGCCATTTGGTGTGAACCTGATCACCATGCATCCTGACCTGTTTGAGTTGATCGAGATATGCGCACGGCATAAGGTCAGCCATGTTGTGCTGGCAGGCGGCCTGCCGCCAAAGGGCAGCATTGATGCGATCAAAGCGCATGGCATAAAGCTGCTTTGTTTTTCGCCTGCACTCTCGCTTGCTAAAAAACTGGTGCGATCGGGCGTTGATGCCCTGATTATCGAAGGCAATGAAGCAGGCGGCCATATCGGACCCGTCGCTACTTCGGTGCTTGCGCAGGAAATATTGCCCGATATGGCCGATATCGTCCCGATGTTTGTCGCCGGCGGAATTGCACGCGGCAATGCGATTGCCAGCTATCTGGAAATGGGGGCATCAGGGGTGCAGCTTGGCACGCGCTTTGTATGCGCCGAAGAATCCATCGCTCACCCCAATTTCAAACAGGCTTTTCTGCGTGCCAATGCCCGCGATGCGGTGGCCAGTGTGCAAATTGACCCGCGCCTGCCGGTCATTCCGGTCCGTGCGCTGAAAAATAAAGGCATGGAGGAATTTACCCAAAAACAGCTGGAGGTCGCGGCAAAGCTTGATGCAGGCGAAATCGACATGGCCGCAGCGCAAATGCAGATTGAGCATTACTGGGCAGGGGCGCTGCGCCGCGCCGTGATTGACGGCGATACCGAAAACGGATCGGTCATGGCCGGGCAATCGGTTGGCATGGTGCAAGTAGAACGCCCGGTCAAAGACATTATCGCCAAATTGGTCGATGAAGCAGACGCAGCATTGGCGCGTTAAGCAGCGAAGGCTAAGCAAAAGCGTCTTGCCAATATAGGGCCATTCTCCCATATCACCCCTATGATCGACGCCGAACCGGCGGCAAGCGCCGCACCCGAAATATCTTCTATAATCGCGCTGGGTGATGATGAAACGCTCACCCCCATTGATCCCCGGGATATACCAGTCACCCGCATCGGCTATGCCATTATGATGGTGCCGCTGATTATCGGGACGATGGTGCTTGAAATAGCGCAATTGACCATTGCGGGGATTTTCATCGTGCCCGCATTAATCCTGTCCGTTTATCTGATCTTTATCTTTCCGCCTAGGCAGTATCGGCGTTGGGGCTATCATATGGGGTCGGACCGTATCCGAATAGTGCGCGGCTATTTATTCTATAGCGATACGGTTGTGCCTTTTGGCCGGGTGCAGCATATTGATGTTAGCCAAGGGCCGGTGGAGCGGCGTTATGGCATTGCGACCCTCACCCTGCATACGGCGGGCAATCATAATAGTTCGGTGCCATTGCCATCGCTGGCACATGAGGATGCGCTGGCCCTGCGCGAGACGATCCGCGCCCATATCAAACGGGATACACTTTGACGCAAGGCGATGGCGATATGGTGCAGTCCGTCGAAGCAGGCGGTGTCCAGCCGGACGCTGCGTTGGACGGCGAACGGCTCAGCTTGCTTGGAATATTGGCTTCCTTCATCACAGGACTGCCCAATCTTGTCTTTCCTATATTGGCGGGGATATTCGGGGTGCGCAGTGCGGATGCGGCTCATATTCTCGTTCCAGCCATTTTGGGCCTTGCACTGGGTGGAAGCTTGTTTTTCCGATGGCTTTCTTGGACCCGTTTCCGTTATTATGTGGGGGTTGAAGATATCCGGATTGAAAGCGGCATATTGTTCCGTACCGCCCGTTCCATCCCCTATGAACGGATACAGGATGTCAGTATCGAACAAAAACCGGTGGCACGGATATTTGGTCTGGGCGAAGTGAATTTCGAAACCGGTGGCGGCGTAGGGGAGGATGGCACGTTAAGCTATGTCACCTTGGCCGAGGCAGAGCGGCTACGCGAGCTGATCAAAACACGCAAATCCGGTCAGGAGACAGAGACCGCAGCCCAAACCGCAGTTGCAGTTGAGGGCGGCATTGCCAATGCTCCTTCCCTGTTGCCCGAACAGCCGCCGATTTTCGTCATGGACAATAACCGCTTGCTGATATTGGGTATTTATTCCTTCTCACTGGTTATTTTCGCAGTGCTTTTTGGTGTGCTCAACCAGTTTGACTGGCTATTGCCCTTTGATCTTTGGGACTGGACGGCGTGGCTCGGAATTGCCGAAAAACGCGGCGCGACCTTCAACGATATGAGCATGGCAGCACGGGCAGCCGCGGCTTTCGCGGCATTGATCGGATTGATCCTGCTGGGTTTGGCAACCGGCATTGTGCAGACGATCCTGCGTGAATATGGCTTTCGCCTCGACCGTACGGAAAAGGGCTTTCGCCGCCGCCGAGGCCTGTTGACGCTAACTGATGTTGTAATGCCCGTCCACCGTGTGCAGGCGGTGACCGCCTTTACCGGACCGATCCGAAAATGGAGCGGCTGGTATGGCCTGAAATTCATCAGCCTTGCAGGCGACAGCAGCGCGAGCGACAAGGGCGAAAGCAACCATGTCGTTGCCCCCTTGGCATATTGGGACGAAATCGCCGCCATCACCGATATTGCTGGTGTGTCTTTGCCCGAACCAAAACGGATATTGCAGCGCGGCAGGCTCATTTATTGGCTAAACGGATTGCTCTTTGTTCTTCCCCTTGTAACAGGGGCAATGGCGGCCTTATTCTTTTTGACCGATGCCGGAATACAGGCGGCGTGGCTGCTATTGCTCATTGCCATCTTTACGGTGTCAGCCCTCCTGCAATGGAGGTTTAGTTTATATTGGCTCGACGGGGATTATATTTACGTGCGCCATGGCTGGTGGAATCAGAATTTGACAGCGGCGGCGCAGGTCAAGATACAATCCGCTGAAATCAGCCAAGGCCCGATCACAAAAGCGCAGGGCCTGTGTAAAGTGCATTTGGGCTTGGCGGGTGGATCATTATCCATTCCAGGTATTCCGCTGGCCGAAGGGCGGGCGATTTGCCGGGCAGTGATGGAAAATATCGTGACCGTCGATTATTCCGAGCTGAACCGTCATTTGTAAATAATGCAATAGGGACCGGCGCTGTAACTTGCCGGTCCCTATGCCCCGAATGGTTCGGGTTATCGGCCCCAGATGACAGGATAAGGTTCAGGGACCTGTCATCCAAAGGCCAAAATCTTTTTGTTTTTAGCGGCAGCGGCTGGTGCCCCGGTCAATGGCCCGGCCGCCTATGGCACCAAGCACTGCGCCGATAATCGCGCCTTCGGTCCGTTGACCGCGCCGGGCAACCCGGTCGCCAATGGCGGCGCCTGCTACGCCGCCGATAATCGCGCCGCCCGTGCCGTTGCTGCACCGTTGATTATAGTAACGATCCTGATTGCGATAATTGCGGCGATCATAACGGCGTTGGTCGCGGCGATAGTCGCGTGCGTCATAGCGGTCATAATAACCGTCGCGGTTATAGTCGCGCTGATCATAATGATGACCGCGATGGTGATTGCCATGCGCCATGGCCGGTGCTGCGGTAAATCCTGTGACAGTGGTGGCTGCCAAAACCAATGCGATAAAACCCTTTTTCATTTGCCTTACTCCATAATTAACTTGCCCCTTGAGAAGCTGTTTAGTTCATCTAAATTGAGTTTTGCTGAACGTCGCTGTTATCCGATGTTCAGACTTGGGGAATGGATAAAGCCTCGCTATGGCTTTTTACCATGCTATATCGCCTGCTTCGCGCTTTCATCCTCATAGCCATTTTAATCGCCCTGATTGGCGGCAACCGCATGGTGAACCGTAATGATAGCCAGGATATTGCCCTGCGCCCGCTCCCGCTTGATGCAAACAATAGGCAAAGGCGCGATGTCGGTGCATTGACATTTTTGCGCGCATGGGAGCTGCGCAGTAGCAATAGCGATTTTGGCGGCATTTCGGCGCTGGTTGCCCTGCCGGATGGGCGGTTCATGGGGCTGAGCGATGCGGGCATATTGATTGGTTTCGGCCTGACGCGCGATGATGCCGCCGACCGCCCCTTTATCGCCGCCCTTCCCGGCGCGGTCGGCCCCAATATCAGCTATGAGGACAGGGACAGCGAGGGCATCGCCTTTGACCGCGAAACAGGGCGTTTCTGGGTCAGTTATGAAGGCAAGCATATGATTCGGCGTTTTACCCCTTCCTTTGCACGGATCAATGGCAAGGCCGTGCCGCAGGAAATGAAAAATTGGGGCGCGAATAGTGGCGGGGAAGCTTTTGTCCGATTAGACGACGGCCGCTTTATCCTGTTTTCCGAAGGCATGGATTTACCAGGCCGCGGGTATCAGGCTCTGCTGTTTTCCGGCGATCCCGTGGAACAGGGCACCAGCCATTTTTCCTTCGCCTACCGCCCGCCCAAGGGATATAAGCCAACCGATGCTACGCTGCTGCCTGATGGGCGGATATTGCTGTTGAACAGACGAATCAGCTTCCCCGATGGATTTACCGCAAAGCTTATCCTGCTCGATTCTGCTACAATCCAAAAAAATGAGGTCGTGACAGGCGAAGTCATCGCCTCACTCGCCCCGCCTTTGTTGGTGGATAATATGGAAGGGTTAACGGTCACGCAGGAAAATGGCCGAATCATTGTGTGGATGGTTTCGGACAATAATTTCAATGCTTGGCAGCGAACCATATTGATGAAATTCGCGCTTAATTTCACAGACGCCAAAGAGCCGAAATCCGGCGCAGCCACAAAAAAACCGGAGGCGGAAATCGCCCCCGGTTTTCAATCATTGTAGGCGCTCGCGCTCGTGCGCGGCCGCAAATTATGTTTAAGCCGCTTCTGCCGTTTTCTTGGCGACTTGTTTCTTCACCTTGCGTGCATTGTCGCTCAGCTTGGTGTCGGATGTTTTAAGCAACCAGTTATCAAGGCCGCCAACATGCTCCACCGAACGAAGGCCCGATGTCGATACGCGGAATTTGAACCCCTGTTCCAGCGAATCGGAAAGCAGGGTCACTTTCTGCAAATTGGGCAGGAAGGTGCGCTTCGTCTTGTTATTGGCGTGGCTAACATTATGGCCCACAAGGCGGCCTTTGCCGGTCAATTCGCAAATACGCGACATAATGGAATTCCTATTATTTGAACATGGCCGGGAATCAATGTCCCCGGAAAGTCGCTGCCACTAACCTTGTCCGGGCAAAAGGTCAAGCTTTGGATATAGCAAAATGCCGCTAATATCCCTATGGAAACGCCATGCCCCTAACCCATGCCCGCAAATTTATGGATGAAGCGCTGCGTCTGGCCCGGCAAGCCGCAGAGGCAGGCGAGGTTCCCGTAGGTGCAGTGATCGTCAAAAATGGCGAGATTGTCGGGCGCGGCGCAAACCGGCCCATGGCGGCGCATGATCCCACCGCCCATGCCGAAATCGCCGCAATCAGAGACGCCGCACAGGCGCTGGGCAGCGACCGGCTGATCGGTTGCGACTTGTGGGTAACACTGGAGCCGTGCGCCATGTGCGCGGGCGCCATTGCCCATGCACGTATCGGCAGGCTTTATTATGGCGCCGATGATGCAAAGGGCGGCGCGGTTGCGCACGGCCCGAAACTATTTACGCAGCCCACCATCCACCACCGCCCCGAAATCTATGCAGGGCTTGCCGCTGATGAAGCCGCCGCTCTGCTAACCCGTTTTTTTAAGGACCGCCGATGACCGGATATAAATGCCCCCAGATCCTATTCGCACTCGCTTTGCTGTGCGCCTGCCAACCGCCGCAGCGTCCGGTGACCGAAGGCGATGCGAAGGGCAGCTTTTTCGAAGATATGTTCGGCCAACGCTGCACCTTGGAGATATTATTCGGCAGCTATGCCGCCGGTATAGACGGCAAAAGCTATGCTGCGGTCAAAGCGGTGCTTGAAAGCCGTAAGGGTGATTTTTCTGTGAAAGAACAGGCTTGGGGCCGCGAAGGCGAAAAGGCAGTTTGCGCCGACACCGCGAACATGGAGGCCGCCGATGCTGTGGAAAAGGAGGTCGCCAAAAATCATTGCCGCCAATGAACCCACCAAAGGCCCGGTAACGGTAACGCGCGGGCCTATATTGAAATAGCCGCTATTATTGCGCGGGTTCCAGCTTATCCTGCGTTTTGGTATCAAAGTCACTGGCATCATGGCGTTCGCGCAATTGGCTGGATGGCTCGCCAAAGGTGCGGTTGACCATCGTGCCGCGCTTCACCGCTTCCCGCCCGCCAACCAGCTTTGTCCAGCGCAGCACATTTTCATATTCCTGCACCTGAAGAAATTCGGCGGCATCATAGAGTATGCCGCGCGCCATGGCCCCATACCAGGGATAAATGGCCATATCGGCGATGCTATAATCGTCACCTGCAAAATATTCATTGCCCGCCAAATGCCGGTCCAGCACATCCATTTGCCTCTTTACCTCCATGGCGTAGCGGTTGATTGGATATTCGTATTTTTCAGGGGCATAGGCATAGAAATGGCCAAAACCGCCGCCCAAAAATGGCGCACTGCCCATTTGCCACATCAACCAGTTCAGCGTCTGTGCGCGGATCACCGGATCGCCAGATAGAAATGCGCCGAATTTTTCGGCAAGGTAAATCAGCATCGACCCCGATTCAAACAGGCGAAGGGGCGGCGTGACGCTATGGTCCATCAATGCGGGAATTTTGCTGTTGGGGTTAACTTTCACAAAACCGCTGCCAAATTGATCGCCTTCACCGATATTGATCAGCCAAGCGTCATATTCGGCGCCCTTATGCCCGGCGGCGAGCAGTTCTTCGAACATAATCGTAACCTTGACGCCATTGGGCGTGCCCAGCGAGTAAAGCTGAAACGGATGCTTCCCGACCGGCAATTCCTTATCGTGGGTAGACCCGGCAATCGGCCGATTGATACTCGCAAAACGTCCTCCGCTTTCCTTGTCCCATGTCCAGATTTTTGGCGGAGTATATTCGGTCATAATGATGAGTCCTGTTATTTGTTCATTTGTTTTTTCGCAAATATGCTGGGCTATGTTACATATTATAGTCTCGCCCGCAAAATTCATGATCAAGCGTTCGCCGTTTATCATTGTTCAAAAATTCTGCCCATATACCGCCAGGACGCCAGACGCTTTCTAACAATGCGGCGGCTTCATTTGTACCGAACAAGCCGGTTTCAATTCCATAACGGTGAAAGAAAGCTGTCACCCGTGCATTGATGATGCAGTGAATATGTATCCGTTTGTTCTTTTGTGCAGCCATGACTTCGCGAAAATCCTGATAGTCTTTTTCGGTCGGGGCATCGAAAGCGACAGGGATATGAATATATTCCAGACCCAATTTGGCGCAGCTAGCAGGTTCATCTGGCAACGCTTTTTCATGGCTGTGCAATCCAAGGTTTACAATCACCTCCGCCCCATCATCGCGCAGCATCGTCAGTTGTTCTTCGCTGGGTTGCCCTGAAATTGTCAATCGTCCATCAATACGCCGAAAGTTGAAAATCTGTTCGAGCCGAGATGATGCCATGATGCGTCAATGTACAAAACGGGCGACCACATCCCGGTAGCTGCGGCTGACCTTTACCTGCGCACCGGATTCGAGCACCAAAAAACACTCGCCATTGGTATGCGGCTTCACCTGCCGCACCTGATCCAGATTGACGATAGTCGAGCGATGCACCCGCTGGAATGTGCGGGGATCAAGGCGTTTTTCAAGGTCTTTCATCGTTTCGCGCAGGATCAGGCTGTTGTCGGCAGTATAAATGCACATATAATCACCTGCCGCATCAATGCGTTCGATACTGTCGACATCGACGCGGAAAATCTGGCCACGGTCTTTGACGTTGATCAGCTTTTCATAGCGGCTGGCCGTTACCTCTTCTTCTGCAGGCGGCAGGTTGTTGGCGGCATCGGGGGCAACCTCGTTGATCACATTACGCAGTCTTTCAATTTCCTCGGTGCTGCGCCGTTCGGACAGCCGCCCCCGGATCCTGTCCATGGTATCGGCAAGCCGGTCCGGTTCTACTGGTTTCATAAGATAATCAATCGCTTCCGCTTCAAAAGCACGGATGGCGTGCTCGCTATAGGCGGTGACAAAAACGAAAAGCGGTGGATCAATATCCATCACCCCTTGAACCACGGAAAATCCGTCAAAACCGGGCATTTGGATATCCAAAAATACCAGATCGGGCTTCAGTGTCTTAATCTTGCGAATAGCATCGCGGCCATTATGGCAAGTGGCGACAATGTCAATGTCCGAAAATGGCTCTAGGCGAAGCTGTAAGCCCTGCACGGCCAGTTTTTCATCATCGACTAATATGGTACGGATGGTCATGTAGTTATTGCTCCTTGCGCAATAGCCCCCGATTTGGTCCCTGTATCATTTGCTATAGTGGCGGCGTCACTGCCTTTGTCCATCTTGGCAGCTTCCAATGCCGCCATCGCCTTTTTGGTTTGATAGGGCATTTCGATGAAAACCTCAAATCCGCCAGACGTGCTTTTACCATGCCGGAAAATCTGTGCATCCCCATATGCTTGCATCAATCTCTCCCTTGTGTTGGCCATGCCGACGCCGGTAGAAATCTTGGGATCACTCTGCCCTTCTTGCAATCCCGGTCCGCTGTCCGAAACGGTGATCCGAATTTTTTTACCGGCCAGTTGAACCGAAACGGCAATATCTGCGCCCTCTTCCTTAGGCGTAACCGCATATTTGATCGCATTTTCTACCAACGGCTGTAGCAGCAAAGAAGGCACCAGCGCATCTTGCGCGGCAGGATCAATGTCAAATTTCGGAGAAGCCTTTCTTCGAACCGCATTTTTCAATTTCCAGATAAAGCTTTAGCGTTTCGATTTCCTGCGAAATTGGAACCTTGGCCTCCGCCTGATTGATCAGGGTGAAGCGCAGGAAAGATGATAGCCGCGACAACATCGCATTGGCCTGCTCTGTCTGTTTGAGCAACACTAGGGTCGAAATACTGTTCAACGTATTGAACAGGAAATGCGGGTTCAATTGATACCGCAGCATGGTGAGCTGCGCAGATGTCGCCTGCGCCTCCAGCCGCAGCATTTGATCCTGCTGTTCCTCGGCGCGGACAAAAAAGTTGATCGCATAATAAAGCGCTGACCATGCACCGAGCAAAATGCCGTCAATATATAGCGCGGCAAGCCAAAGCTGAACAAAAGGAGACCCCTCCGCCGTTGGCCGCATCGTCTGATTCACCCAGGCATCAATATAAGCATATAACCCAGAGCCAAGCGCCACCGCGAGCAAAGTCACGCTCCACGTCACAATCGGGCGGCGGTCAATTACCGACCGGTAAACCACCGATAGAAGCAGCGAAACAGAATAGCCTGTAACCGCCGAAATCAGCAGGGTAACGAGGAAACTTAGTTGTTGCCCACCTGCTAGCGCCGATGCCGCACGCAGCGCAATTGCGCCCGCCCAGCCCGCGCTGTGCAAATTCCAAAAGGCCCTGTTCTTATTGGAAAAGAAGGGCTGCTCGGTAAGTTCGATAACCGCCATAGGCTTTATCTAGCGTTTAATGGGCCGCACTAGAAGCCCTTGTTTTTATATACGGCATGATGATAGCATCTGATTAGGAAATAGGAGAGAGACTATGGACCAACAGGATGGCACGCACGCCGGTTTCAGCGACATGGCCGAAAGCACCGCCGAAGATTGGGCGATCATCGTCAAGGAACAAATCCCTTTTGCCGCCAATGGTGGGCAGCGCGTCTTGGACCATCTGCGCTTATTAGCGGGGGATTATGGCGGTTTTCCGGTCGACCGGCTGACCCATTGTCTGCAAACCGCGACGCGGGCGTACCGCGACGGCAGGCCGGATGATTATGTCGTAATGGCCCTTGTCCATGATATAGGCGATACATTGGGTGCCTATAACCATCCCGATATTGCCGCTGCGATCCTGAAACCCTTTATATCCGAAGAATTGCACTGGATCGTACAGCATCATGGCATATTTCAGGGCAAGAATTTCTTCCATCATATCGGCCTTGATCCCGATATGCGCGAACAGTTTCGGGGTCATAAATTTTTTACCGCAACAGAGGAATTTGTACAAAAATATGACTGTCCCGCCTTTGATGCCGATTATGACACATTACCGCTCGAATTTTTTGAACCGATGGTGATGAAGCTGTTCGCACGGCCGCTTAACAGCATTTACAAACAGGCAATGGAAAAGGCCTAAGATAAAGACCTGTAAATCTATTTTCAAAGCGTCAAAATGGCTTCGACAAACTTGTCTGAGCGCATTGGATATTCAGTCCATTTGAACAACACCCTGCACCGATATTCTGTATAAGCAGTATGGTCATTGCGAGCTGCCAAATACGGCGCGGCAATCCAGAGCAGTAAGCCCAACACAGGATTGCTTCTCTTCGTTCGCAATGACGAAGATATAGAATGCCATCACCCTACCGCCCCAATAGGCTTCTTGCCTGTCCCGCTATTTGTGCGAGCATGGCAGGGGACGGGGCCATATTGGAACGAGCACGATCGATCATCGCGCGGAATTTTTCGACATTGGCGCTATTGTCTTGCAACCATTTCGCAGTCTTTTCTGCGGGGTCGCCTTTTTTGCCTTGGCGCAAGAAATCGAGACGAATTTCCTGAAAATCACGGGCTAACCCTGCAACCAACAAACGCTCCCACGGATCCTTTGGGTCCATTTGCATCGCCGCGCCCTGTGCCCAGCCGAGGCCAAGCGCATCACCCAGTGCAGTGAAGGCCTGTGTCAGCCGGATGACATCACCCCCCTGTTCACAGGCCAGAGCGGTAAGGCCTATCGCGCCATCCATCTGCGCCAACTGCATAATCTGACCAGCAATTTTGGAAGGGGCGCCCGCTTCAATCATCCGTTTGCCGAAATTCTCGGTGATGGTTCTTGCATCCTTGGACAGCAATTGGCCGCGCGCACCCGAAAGCTGCTCCACCACGGGGCAGTAAAGGGCGAGTGTATCACCTATGCGGCGGCCAGGCGTATTATTACGGATTATATCGGCCATTTGCGCCCGCACTTCGGTGGCAAGTTCGCGCAGCAAGCCAAGCCGTGCTGTCTCATCCATCTTTTGCCCGTCAATCGCCTGCCAAATCGCACTCAGTCCGAATAGCCGGTCAGCAAGGGTAAAGGCATAAGCCACTTCGCCAAGGCTGCACCCTTCCTCTTCGGCCAGTTCGAACGGGTGCAACATCCCAAGCCGGTTGATCATCCGGTTGGCCAGCTTTGTCGCAATAATTTGCGGGCGCAGCCGGTGATTTTCTATTGCTCCCTTATGCCGCTTTATCATGGCACCGGGAAAGGCGGCATAAAGCTCGTCCAACATCGCATCATCGGTGACAAAGGCGGCATTTTCAATCCCGTCCTGTACCATCAACTTTGCGGTGGAAAGCAAAACCGATAATTCCGGGCGCATCAGCCCTTTTTCTTCAGCAGCGCGGCGGAGCAGATCGTCATTTTGCGATAACCCCTCAACCGCGCGGTCGAGCTTGCCCGCCGCCTCAAATGTCTCAATCAAGCGCACATAGGCGGGCAAATCCTGAGCACCGCCCGCTTCGGCTGCCGATAGCGCCAGCGTTTGCAGCCGGTTATCCTCCAGCACCAGATGCGCGACATCGTCGGTCATACTGGCGAGCAGCTTCACCCGGACGCTGTCTTTTAACCGGCCTGCCGCCATGTCACTGCCTAGCGCGATTTTGATATTCACCTCATTATCCGAACAATCCACTCCTGCACTATTGTCGATAAAGTCGGTGTTGATCCGCCCACCATTCAGGGCAAAGCCGATCCGACCTGCCTGTGTCACGCCCAAGTTAGCACCTTCGCCGATCACCTTTGCCCGCAGATCATCGGCGTTGACGCGGATGGCGTCATTGGCGTGATCGCCGACCTCGCTATTGCTTTCGCTATCATCCTTTACATAGGTGCCGATACCACCAAACCAGATCAACTGCACATTGCTTTTCAATATCGCACGGATCAGATCGGCCGGTTCCATTTCCTTTTTATCCAAGCCCAGCAGTTTAACGATTTCGCCGCTGACCTTCACCGTTTTTGCGCCGCGCGAAAAAACGCCGCCGCCTTTGGATAATAATTTGGGGTTATAATCCTCCCATGAGGAACGCGGTAGTTCGAATAGCCGTTTGCGCTCTTTCCAGCTTTTGGCGGGATCAGGATCGGGGTCGATAAAAATATGCCTATGGTCAAAAGCGGCAACCAGTTTGATCGCCTTTGACAACAGCATTCCGTTGCCGAACACATCGCCCGACATATCGCCGATACCAGCAGCGGTAACGGGCTGTTTTTGCACATCAATGCCCATTTCGGCAAAATGCCGCTGCACCGATATCCAGCCGCCCTTGGCGGTAATCCCCATCGTCTTATGATCATAACCGACCGATCCGCCGCTTGCAAAAGCGTCGCCAAGCCAGAAATTCTGGTCGTGCGCAATGGCATTGGCGGTATCCGAAAAAGTCGCCGTGCCTTTGTCGGCGGCAACCACGAAATAGGGATCATCGCCGTCGTGAATGACAAGATCCGCCGGATGCACAATCTTTCCGTCCACAATGTTATCGGTCACCGACAACAAGGTGCGGATGAACAAACGATAGCTTTCCCGGCCTTCTTCAAACCAAGCGTCACGGTCGATGCGCATATCCGGCAGCCGCTTGGGATAAAATCCGCCCTTGGCCCCCGTCGGGACAATGACCGCATTTTCACCCTCTGCGCCTTCATCAAACCCAATATTTCGGTGCGGAAATCATCGCGCCGGTCGGACCAGCGAAGCCCGCCGCGTGCCACCGGTCCGGCGCGCAAATGAATGCCTTCGACACGCGGGCTATATACCCATATCTCTCGCCATGGCTTAGGTTCGGGAAGGCCCGGAATTTTCGCGCTATCCAATTTGAACGCCAATGCCAAAGCAGCGGCAGGCGCAAAGGCATTGCTACGCACAGTCGCCAATACCACTGCCCGCAAGAGGCGCAGCACCCGATCCTCGTCAATCGCAGCTATGGCGGCAAGGCCGTTGTCAATTGCCTTATCCAGCTTTGCCGCGGTTTTGCCGGTCCTCTTTCGCCTTGGGATCATGCAAGGCTTCAAACAGCGCGATAATGCCCCTTGTCACTGCAGGGTTTTTCGCGAGCGCATCGACGACATTGAACAGGCCGTAACTTAGGCCTGTTTGCCGCAAATAGCGGAACCATGCCCGGAGCCATAACACCGCCTGCTGGTCTAGCCCGGCGGCGACAATCAACTGATTAAAGGCATCATTTTCCGCATCGCCGTCCAGCACATCGGCCAACGCCGATTCCAATATCCCGGCCCGTGCCATGACGGCGGCGCTGTCTACCCCGGCTTTCAGTTGTAAGGTGAAATCATGGATATAGGCAAGCTTGCCTTCATCCAGTGAGCGGGGGGATTCTTCGATTACAGTGAAGCCAAAATTTTCAAGCGCGGGTACAATATCGCTTAACGGCAAGGCCCCGCCCGCATTATAGACTTTCAGGCCGAGTTTTTTAGGGTCATCGTGAATGGCATCATGCAAGCGGACAATTTTGCCCTGTTCACGCTCCATCTGCACTAGGCACAACATATCCTGCGCCGCTTCCTCTATGCTATAGGCAGCACGGTAATCAGCAGGAAATGCCTTGCCATAATGGACCAGCATGGCGGCGGCGCGTTTATCGCCGAGCTGCCTTGCCAATTCCGCCTCAACCGCCGGTTCCCATCCGCGCACCATCATTTCCAATTTCCGGTCGAGTGCGGCCTCATCCACCTTAACCGACCGGTCCGGCAGGTCGAGCGTATAACGGATCAGGGCGATCCCCGCATCCTCCAGCGTAATTGACCAGCCAAGCAGATTGGCATCCGCTGCATCGGTCAGCATATTCGAAATTGCCTGCCGCATCGCCGTTGACACATCATCGCGGCGTAACCAGACAAAGACAAATAAATGCCGCCCCAAAGGCGAACGCACGGCAAGCAATTTGGGCCGCGGCCTATCGGTCAGCGACATGGCGGTTAATGTCACCCGCTCCAAATCATTGGGGCGCAGCGACACGAGCAAATCATGCGGCAACGCGGTCAACACATGGGTCATCGCCTTTCCGGCATGGCCCGCAGGATCAAAGCCGAATTTGGCCATCATGCCCTGCATATGGGTGCGCAGCAAGGGCACCTCCATCGGACCCGCTGGCGCTC
>JAAURJ010000066.1 GCA_012032285.1 Sphingomonadales bacterium | reverse complement strand
CTACATTTACCCATTATCGACGATTACCGCGCTGCGTCACATGATGCGGGTGCCCGGGAAGCACAAATCTTGGAAGTCTTGCCATCCGCTCATGCCTAAACATCAAACAACTTGATGTCAATATATAGGTAAATGTAGACGTGTCACCGTAATAGTAATAGCACCGTAATAGGTGTCACCGTAATAAAGAACGGCAGCACATCCTTCCTTCGCAATGCCTTAGCAACAATCACCTTGCCACTGACATCGCAGCCGTGAACCTGAAATACATGCTTGGCCAAATCAACCGCAACAGTGGTGACAGTCGATAAATCAGATGGTAACTTGCTCATGTGGATGGCTCCTGAAAGTGGATTTTTGACAATCACACAGTGGAACTTCGTTACAAACGAATCAATTCCTACAGAGCGCCGTCCACAACATCACCGTAATTATGATATAAACTATTCCAATAAATTACCTTCTCCATTTTCATCTACACTCACTTTGATAAAAACAGGATCATTGCCATAAACTAAGTTATTATAATCTTCTGAGCTTATTACATCACCAGTCCATTCAATATCTTCAATAGGAAAATCGCATCCATCCAGATAGTCATCGCCTATACCATTTTCTATAGAGAACTCTACTTCTACATAACAGATTTCACTTTCATCACTGAACTGTATAAACGTTGCATGACCATATTTCCCTACATATTCAGGATAATCTTCGCAGCGGAGTATTTTCACTTTTTCATATTTAGATATTTTTAAAATTTTAGTGCGTGACATTTCCATCCCAATCTACATTAACATGACGGCCATCATTAGAGTATTGACCATATCTATTAGCCCCTTTCCTCGATAATTGCACGTCCCACTCCCAGCCTTGCCCCTGTGTTCGTGACGGTCCTTTTACCCAAACATTACCATATTTATCGACAAATCCCTTACCGCCCCTAGAACTTTGAGTTCGAAGCTTACTGCCCGGCCACCAAGTTTTTTTGGGCTCAAAAGGGACCGTTCCCTCCGGAGAAGATTAAGTTTTCTCAATGCTTGGAATTTACTCGGTGGTAATGTTAAGCTTCCACCTTCATCCCGAGCAATTGCCTTGACTAGCTTACCAAATCCGCGAGCAGCATCTACAGCAAATTTGACGAGTCCAGGGGCACTAAATATGACAGAGCCGACCGCCAGAGCACCAATCGCAGCCGCCACCGAATGTCGATGCTTATATCCAGCCTGTTGTATAGAGTTTGCCAGTCCCCCAATGGCTTCGGCAGTTATATAATCTCCTACCGCTGACCTAAGAGCCTGTTTTGCAACAGCGACTGTTCCGCCGCTTAAGAAAGCCAAGCCTGCTTCAAAGGTATAAGCCACAGCGTTTAAACCAAATTTCAGCCAAGGTCTGCTTTCTATACCTGCTCCAATATCTAAAACAGCGTCACCTATGCCAGCAGAAACGCCCACTACAGCGGGATGATACAATCCATCCTTCGAAAACAATCCACCTCCTTGCGGTTGTGGATACCCAATGACAACAATCTCAGTATTGTTATCGTCTGCACCAGCGGGGATTAAACCTCTTGAAACAAAAGGCCGTAATGCGTCATCAACTTGCGACTGCGACAACCTTCCTTTTGGGTTGACTAGATTCTCAGCCGTTCTACGTTTTTGAGCTTCCGCTCTATCGTACTGTTTTTGCTGATTTTCGTCCAAATACTCAAGCCCTGAAAGCTCATTTAGTGTATCTTGTGCTTCAAAACCTAGCGTAACCTGTTCTGTTAAGAATGACACCATTTCTGGGTTATTCAATGTTGTCCCTGATGCTAAGTTTTCGGTTGCATCTATTGAGGCTGCACTTGCCTCAACAGTATTCCTTATTCTCAATCCACGCTCATTTAATCCGCCCCCAACTGTCCCAGCAATCAGGTTACCTAATGTTTGTCCGATCACATCTGGGATGCTGGCTATCAGGTTACGGCCAAAGCTGCTGCCTTCGATTGCACTACGTGTCGCCGCATTGGCAATGGAACTTGCCGCGCTGACACCTAGATGAGAGGCGATGTTTCCGATGGAGCGATTAGCGCCTTCGCCTGCCAACGGTGCAAGACCGCGACCAAGCTCTGCGCCTACACCGCCACTGACAGCGGCTGCTGCAATGCCTACAAAATCAAATTTGCTCTGTAGTCCCGTGACTGTCGCGATGCCCTGAGTAACAGCACTTCCCGCAGCACCACGCGCTGCCCCAGCTAAGAAACCGCTCCCTTTAATGATATTGCCAAATGCACCTCCAACAGCGCCACTAATTCCGGCAAGAGCTACGGCCTTAAAGCTAAACCTTTCTTGGATACCAGTTGCGACGCCAACCGCTTGGCTGACAACAGAACCTGCTACTGCACCAATAGCGCCAAAAACTGCTAGCCCTGTTGTCGTTGCGCTAACACCAAGGGCTGTGCCGCCAAGAGCAACTGTGATGCCTTGTCCAAGCGTGAGTCCCGGAGCTGCCGCAGCGGCAGCAGCGCCTGCTGTCACCACCGTCACCGCGACTGCGATGACGGCGAGGAGGATGAAGCCAAATGTGCCGCATTTGGGTTTCTTCGGCGGGGCGGGGGTGATGTATTGCGGGGCGCCAGGCTGAGTATTGCCAGCGACCTCGGTCGGGTCATAGGGTTTGAAGGTACTGGCATTATAATTGGTGGAGCGCACGCTCGCCGGGATTTGCAACACCTGCCCTTCGATCAGCGGTGCAGAGGGGCTGCCCGCCCAAGGGTTGGCCTGTGCGATTTTATACCAAAGCGAACCATCGCCCCACAGACCCTGTGCGATCGAGACCAGCGTCTCCCCGCTGCGCACTGTATAGCTATTCTGGTTCAACCCGTCGGCACCAATGGTGGCATTGCCGGTTTCGTGAATTTCACGTCCGGCAAAACGATACCAGCGATTGTCGCTGATTGTATAACCGTTAACTGATTGTTTTTCTAAACGGCGGATCACTTGACCCAAGCCATTTTGCACATAATTGACCGTGCGCGGATTGGCATCTTGGATCGTTGCGGATAGCGTTTCACCATGGCCGCCCAGAACATAGGTGCTGAAACTGATCGGTTGCACCGTATTGGTGGTATCGGTGTCAAAATCGGTGCGCGTGAGCACCGCCCCGTCATACCAAGCATAGTTATAATCACGCTGCGAATAAAATGTGGTGCCATTCTGCACCGTTTGGATCGAGGCCCGGCCCACCTGACCCAGAAGATAAAGGCCCGCATCGGGCGTGCCCGCAGGTTTGCTATAGAGTAGATTGGTGGTGTCGGTCAGCACATTGTTGAGATAGTTTTTCTCCTGCGTTACCTGACTTTTGTTATTATAAGTGGTTTCCTTGCGGTTGGTGCCGCCATTGGAATAAGCAATGGTAACCCGACCAAAAATGTCGCGGACATATTCGGCAGATACTGTGACAAGATCGGCAACCTGCTGAGGCGTACCTGAATAGTTCGTCGCGGTTGAGGAATATTTCTCAGGATCAGTTTTCAAGGAATAATTATCTGTGGACAGCTCAATCTTGGTCAACTGCCCCGCCGCATTATAAATATGCGTTTTAATCTCTTCAACTTCGATATATTTGGTTGCGCCAGAAAATAAGGGGCCGCCTTGTCCACCGGCATTACCATAGGTTCCGGATAGATAGATATAGCTAAAGCCTTTTTGATAGCGGTAGCTTTCGGTTATTATCTGACTGGCGGCGTCATAAGTTCTGGCGGTGCCGCTTTCCAATGTAGTGGTGATCAGGCCATTGACGACGCGGCCTTTGCTGATGACGACGCGGTTTAAGCTGTCATACCGATACCAATCGGTCACGGTGCCGCGCGTTTCGGAACGGATATTGCTGGCGGCGTCATAAGTGACGATAAGGTTGGCTGCAGGCATTTCGGCGCTGCCTGCTTCGGTCCAGCTGGTCATCCGTCCCAAGGCGTCATAGGTTGCGGTTGCATTGGTAAAGGTCGCATTGAACGGGGTGTAGGTGGTGATGGTATTATAGCCGCCATAGCCGCCATAGCCGCCATAACCGCCATAGCCGCCATAACCGCCCGGCGTATAGACGGTCTGCACGGTTTGGTCACCGCCCCTTACGGTTAGCGTCTCTGCGGTTCTATTGCCGAGCGCATCATAGGCAAAGTTGCTCGTTTCCCGGCGCCAGCTTGGCGTTGCATTGCTGGTTGCTCCGATTGGTTCCGCACCAAATCCGACAACAATGCTCTTAAGCTGACCGGTGTTGAAATAGAAATAATCTTTGGCATAGAGGCTTCCACCATAAGTAAAATTCTCTTTGCTCAGTCGTCCTGCAAAATCATAAGTATAGCTGAAAACGTGACTGCCAAGATCTGTTTTGGATACGTCTCTACCATATATATCACTGCGCATCGTTTTAGTTTTAGCATTGGCATAAGTTGTCACTTGGCTCCAACCGCCAAATGTACCTATGCCTGTTGTCGCCAAGCCGCCTTCCCAAGTGTAGCTGGTGGTGGTCAGGTCACCGCCAAAGCTGCGCTGAGATATCACGCGGCCTTGGATATCATAATCGGTGGTTTCGGTGCCCAGGCCCAAAATCGCCGGCATATTATTCCAATGCTTGATCTGTTGGCCCAGCCCGTCATAGGCATAATAGTCGATTAAACCGCCCGCTTGATTGACCTGCTTCACCCGGCCCAGACTGTCATAGATCATGCTGCTCACGCGGCCGATCTCGTCGGTCATGGTCCGCTGATCTCCATGAATGTCATAGGCCATAGCCTTGATCCCGCCATCGGCGTGGATCTCCTGCGTCACCAGTGCCTGCGTCCCGTTATAGCCGGTGCCAGACAGCAGCGTGAGGCGCGAGAGATTACCATTGGCATCTCTGGACGCCACCAGACGGCCCGAGGCATCATAATAGTAATTTTCGGTAGGACGGATCGTGCTGACCCCGCCATTTTCAGCCGTCACGCTGACATAAGGGCTCTCGCTTTTGATGAGCTTGCCTGCATTATTGTAGGTATAGCTCAGCGTATGGCCCAGTGCGTTGGTTTCAGACACAACCTCGCCAAAGCCATTATAGCTGCGGCTTGAGGTCAATGTTTCCAGTGCACCCGCAGCGCTCAACCGCCGTCCTTCCTCTACTACGCTTGTGGCTAGATTGCGGTTATCATACACCGTATAAGCCGCATTCACATCTTCCTGACCCACCATGGCCAGAGCGCTTGCAAAGCTTGTGATTCCCTGCAGATTGGCACCCGCAGATGTGATTGCTATCGTCTGGTTGCCATTGGCATCATAGCCAAAATATTTCCAGATGCCGTCACCTGATGTCGTTGCCCACAAACGGCCCGCCGCGTCATATTTATTCTGGGTAATAGCCGCACCGCTGGCCGTGCCAGTGCCAAGATATAACTCCGTTACGTCACCATAGCTATTATAGCTGTAGCGCGTAACCATACCGTCCTTATAGGTCCAGGCCCCGTTCACATATTCCGCCAAACCTTGTACCGTCACACGGCCCAAAGCGTCATATTGGGTAAGGTTGCTTTCTTGGTTGGACAATGAATTATCAGATTTTGTGCGCTGATAATAGTCATGAACCTGACGGCCACCTGCATCATACCAGCTATAACGATAAAAGCCGCTGGGGTCCAAAGTCCAGACAAGTTTACCGGCATTATAGCCATAACGGGTCACCCGCGCGGCGGCATCGCCTGCGCCAGCGGCTACAGTGCGCGACAAATTGCCTAGCCCATCATATTGATAATCCACCATCGGCGTTACAGTAGCGCCTGATGCGAGGTAAAGCCGCTGCGTGTCTCGCGCTTCATCCGGCCTGATGTGTCGTAGGTGTATGTGATGGCATCACCCGTCGCCTCGGTCTTGGTGACCACTTGGCCCAGACCATTATAGGTGTAGGTTACCTGCGCATTCACCGTTGTTGTGGTTCCAGCACTGGCGCTGTTATGCACCTCAACCCCGGCGCGCTGTTCGGTCAGGCGGTTGCCGACTTTGTCATAGGTATAATTGGTGATCCGGTCCTGTGCGCTGCCGGTAACGCCGGGCAGGCTGTTGACAGCCGCGCCGCTGGTCACATTGGCATATAGGCTTTCATTCAGAACATTGCTTTCCGCATCATAGCTCCATGCGGTCAGATAGCCGCCTGCATCCACCTGCGCCGTTTTGTGGCCCAGCTTATCATAATAGCTATAGGTGGCCCGCCCGTTGGGATCGGTGAGGCTCAGCACATTGCCATTCGCATCATAGCTGTAGCTGGTGGTCAAATTGCCCGTTTGGCTGATCCAGCTGGAACCGCTCCAATAGCCGGTCATAACCCCTGTCACCGCGCTGGTGAGCATCCGGTTGTTATTGTCATAGGTGAACACCGCATCGCGGTAGAGGGTGGGATTCAGAGGTGCGGGTGCCTCTTCCTCGCTGCCGCCCTCAGCAGGTAGGCCAACCGCTGTTTCATAAATACGGATATTCGTGACATTGCCATTCTTGTCATATGTATATTTGGTGTAGGTGCCGACCGCATTAATCTCCGCCACCTTGCGGTTCAAATCATCATAGAAGAACAGCGTCCGCCCGCCGGTTGCATCAACCGTTTCTGTCACATTGCCGCGCAGGTCATATTTGATATATTCATTGGCCACCTGGCCATGCGCCGCCTGACCAATGGTCTGGATCAACCGGTCATTTTTGTCATAGATGTAAGATGTGGTGCGCTGTTCGGAGAGGCCAAAGGCTTCGATCAGCTTGGTGCGATTGCCTCTTGCATCATATTCAAACTTGTTGACGATATTGCTCGATTGCAGCGTGCCATCATTGAGGTAGGTCGCTTGCGGCAAGGTCTCGCTCAGCAATTGCCCGCGCCGGTCATAGGCGTAATTGGTGATCGCGCCCAGCTTGTTTCGAGAGCTTATCCGGTTACCCAAGGCATCATAGCTATATTCTTCATAAAAACTCAGCGCATCGGTGGACCGCGTCACCCGGCCCAGCTTGTCATAGGTAAAGCTGGTGGTCGCATCATAGGTCGCATTGGCCGTGGTCGTCGGCACCGTGCTGGTGCTCGCTGCTGCGGCGGTCTTATTATACCAGCGCTTGACGCTAGCAACCTCTCCAAAAACGGTGTAGGTGCTGGTGGTGATATAATCCTCAGCATCGCGCACCGTTACCACGCGGCCCAGCTTGTCATAATAGCTATAGCTCGCATACCCTCGCGCATCGGTGGCCTTCACCGCCTCGCCAAAGGCACTATATTCGTAACTTGTAACCCCGCCTTGTGCATCGGTCATCGTCAGCATACGGCCCAAACGGTCATAAGTGTAGCTCGTCACCTTGCCATTGGGGTCAATAACAGAAGTCAAATTGCCAAGGCCGTCATACACATATTGGCTTATGCTGGCCTCGCTCTCACCATAAGCATTAATTTGCCTGATCATCCGGCCCGCGCCGTCATATTCATAATGGGTGATCGTTAAATCAGGTGATGATACGCCATTCACCTGATCCGCAGTGTAAATGTCGGTTATTTGACCCAGCGCGTTGTAAACATTGGAACTGCGCACGCCTTGCGCGTCAATCATTGTTAAAACACGCCCCGCATAGTCATAACTATAGCGGGTGGTAATAGCAGCCCCTGCCCCTGTAATCAGGCTGTTCAAATTCAGGATATTGGTGCTGTCGCTGGCCGAAACAATATTCGTCCATCTGCTCCGGGTTAGATTTTGGCCAAGAGAATCATAGGTATAGCCTGTTAGATAGCCTTCGGCATCCTGCGTGAATAAAAGCTCGCCCTTTTGCGAATACCAGTTGCGGGTGATACGGTTCGCGCTATTGGACGCCTGCGCCGCCGCCCATGTGGTCATGTCGGCTAAGCTTGGCAAGCTTGTGGTGGGCCGCAGCGCCGCATAGACCACCGTCTTGGTTACTTGCCCTATATTATCATAGGTCAGATGGCTGACCGTGCCTGCCGCATCAATGCTGTAGATCAGCTGATTACGGTTATTATAAACGCTATAGCTGGTGCGGTCATTGGCATGGGTGGTCACCGCCGCCTTTACCGTTGCATAATTATAATTGGCGGGGCTGACAGTATTATTATGCTGCGTCACGCTGGTGACATTGCCGTTCACATCATATTGATAGCTGGTGACCTGTCCCAGAACATTGCGCACAAAACGCAGCTGGCCTTGGCCATCATAGACATAAATGCTGGACCGGTCATTCGCGTATGATGCCGCAATCGTTGCCTCAAGCGCATTAAAAGACGCGCTCGCCGGGTCGGCCGCGGCCACGCCCGCCTTTGTATTGATCGCCGCCGAATAGGCTCTCTCCTGCACCTTCTGACCCGCTTTGTCATAGATGATGCGGGTGAGATAGCCCTCCGCGTCCAGATTGCCGATCAGCCGCCCGTCACGGTCATAAAAAACCCGCGTCACCCGGTCTTTGGCTGCATCCGCCGTCACCGTCTGCAGCGTCAGCGGCGATGCTGCCTTAAACCAATGATTGCCGCCGCCGCCAGCTTGGTGGCATAGCTGGTGGTCTTAACAAGGCGGTCTGAGGCATCATATTCAAAGGAAACCAAATTGCCAAGGCCGTCAATTGTTTGCTGAACGCGCCCGCCTGCGTCATAAATATTCCACGTCCATATATCGAGCGCTTGGGCCGCAGGGCGGATCGAGGCGATGCTTGTGCCATAGCTATTATAATCACCCGCACTCGACAGGGCCGTCAGCTGCGCGGCCGTCAAGCGCCCATTATAGGTAATTTGAGCCACGACACGATTGGCATTGTCATAGCGATATTCAACCACATCCCCGCTATGCGAGATATCAGCCGTCTTGCGCCCCGCAGCATCGTAAAGATAATATTGATTGCTGCCATTAACGGCCCGCATCACCCGCACACGGCCAAGCTTGTCATATTGGTAATATGTGCTGTCCGATTTGGTCAGAATAGGCGCAGATACAATAAGCGCATCACCCTCCGTTCCAGAAGGATAATCGACATAGACATAACCACGCACCGATGCCTCATTCTGATGGAAATATTTGCTAATCGTGATCGTTGTCGTCACCGTTTCCGACAACCCTGTCACATACCAAAAGCCCTGCGCATGTTGCTGCAATTGGCCTGGACCATCTAAAATGACGGCGCGGCTGCCATATTCCCCAATTCCACCCCAAAACGAACCATTGGTTCTAATGCCAAGCATATGACTTGTCACCCCTCCGGTTGCTTGCAAAGTAACCTGAAAGCTGACTGTTTCCCCTGCCTCAACCGAGGTAGCAGGGGAATAAATTGCGCCATTACCAGCCCCAGCCTGGGTTGTAAAAAGATAAGCGGGCTGACCTGCAATCGGAGCTGCCGCTGTCCTATCCACATAAAACGAACCCCACTGCGCCAGATCTGCAGCCCAATTATCGCTTTGATTAATAGAAGCAGATTCGGTGGAAGTAATTAAATCACCAGCTAAATTATAAACCGATGTCTTTGTAAGCCCATTGGCGAGCGTGACCACGGTCTGCGTTGCGGCATCGTTGAACACCACGCTGGTGGTTCCGCCGGCAAGGTCGGTGGACGCAACCACCCGGTCCATGCCGTCATAGACAAAAGTTTCCGGCACCTGCCCCAGCCCCGTGCGTGACAAGAGGCGGCCATTGGCGTCATAAACATAACCGGTCTGGCCATAGCCTTCTGCCGCTATGCCATTGCCCGCTGCGTCCGCCAAAGCATAATTCAGGCTGGTCACCATATTGCCGCGCA
>JAAURJ010000030.1 GCA_012032285.1 Sphingomonadales bacterium | reverse complement strand
ATCTTTTCAATGACGGGGATCAGGATCGCGCCGATAGCGTCGCCAGCCTGTCCGATTGCGACCTGGGCGCGACGCCAGGGGGGAAGTGTCAGCCGCCGCCTTCGCCGCGCCGCCGAACTGTCGTTCCAGTTCGCCCAGGATAATTGATTGCGCGCCAGCCGTGTCGCCGGTCGCGACCATCGAACGGATCAAGCCTTCCTGGCTTTCGCTCAATTGAATGCCGACGCGGCGAAGCGCGCTGATCCCTTTGATCGGATCGTTCAACGCCTTGCCGATCATGACGGTCGCGCTTTGAAGATCGGTCCCCATGCGTGTCGCCAGATCGACGGCGGCTTGTTGAGCGCGGTCGAACTGTTCGTCCGCGACATTGCCAAAGGTCAAAAGGTTCGCCGTGACCTTGCTAAGAATTTCGTCGCCGTCGAACAAGCTGTTCAGTTCCAGGGCGTCGGACGCCTTCAGCAATTGATCCGCCGTCCGGCCCGCGCCGTCGCCCATGCTGGCAAGCGCGGCGTTGACCTGGGCCATTGCTTG
This sequence comes from Sphingomonadales bacterium, assembly GCA_012032285.1. Classification (GTDB taxonomy): domain Bacteria; phylum Pseudomonadota; class Alphaproteobacteria; order Sphingomonadales; family Sphingomonadaceae; genus Sphingorhabdus_B. Next base: position 35,413 of record JAAURJ010000030.1, on the reverse strand, counting down.
CGCTTGCATTTGCGCGCCCTGGACAGCCGCCGCGCCAGCCGCCAGGATCGGCGCTGTAACGGCAACAGATAAGGTCTTCCCAATATCCGACATTTGCTGTCCGACTTGCTGGAACCGCTTCCCAGCCGCGTTCAGGCGCTTTTGCGCGATGCCCAGTCCTTCTTCGAAGACTGCCGTGTCAATGCCCAAGGTGACGCGTAACGCGCCGATCAGTGATCCGTCCATTACGCGCCCCCTTGGCCTTCTTCTTTTCGAACCTGTTCATTTTGCATCGCCGCCCAGGTCCGCATTGCCGCCAGAATTTCTTCGTTCGACTGCTTGCGTGTTTCGGCGTTGCCCTTCCGTCCCAGCAAGTTCGCCAGCGACGGGAATTTTCGACCAGATCGGGACAGTGCTTCCATGTGCCAAGCCAGAGACATGAACTGATCGTTTTCGATCTGGCGGCGCTGGACGTAACCCTTCAGGATTGCGTCCAGCGTTCGCGGCGTCTGGTCCCAAAAGCCAGCCGGTTCGAACCCAGCTTCAGACCATAACGCTAACAGCTTATACCAGTCCCAGCCTACGTCTTCGCCTGGGCTGGCGTCTTCGCGTTTCCCTCTTTCGCCGCCTTGGCCTTTGGGAATGACAGTGTGACCACTTCGCCGACGATTTCGATCATGCGTTCGGTCCCAATGTCGTCCGCGATTTCCAGGGCGCGTTCGTCGGTTATGTCGGTCCCTTTCATGCCGCCGCGAAGACCGGCGGCGAAGACCATCATAAAGGTTTTGAAGGACGGTTCGCCTTCCAGCTTCGTCGCCAATGTCTTGACGTCGCCCAGGCCCGCGTCTTCCAACGCGATCCAGGAACTAGGAACCAGGCGAACAGTGTGGCGGCTGTCCAGTGCGTCGAACTCGACGCTATCGGCTTTCTTTTCCTGGGTCATGGCGCTGGGTTCTCGCCGGTTGCGGTTCCCGCAACTTCAGTGATCAGGCCGGACGCTTTGATCGTCAAGACGGCGGTCATTTTGTCGTCGATAACAACGTCGTCCTTTTCATATCCGGTCACGACGCAGTTCCCGATAAAGTCCCGCGTCAACGTCGCCGCTGGGACATTGATCCGGAACGGTTCGACAACGCGCGCGGCAAGCGCGGCGGCAAGCGCAATGTCGGCGGCGTCACCTGGTATCCAGTTAATCCGGACCGAACCTTCGCCCGCGTCGATCAGGCCAGCGATGAATTCGCGGACGCCGCCAGGGGACGAATGAACAGTCGTGTCGATTGTTTCGACGGTCGCGCTAGGCGGCGTGACCGACATAAGGTTCGAAATTTCGACTTGCGGGTTCTTCAAAAAGAACCGCGCGCCTAAGCCGTGCTTTCCAGCCATGATAGTTACTCCTTAATGAAATGCCGCCGAATTGTGATCTGGTCGTCAGGCGACGGGTGAAAACCAGATAAAGAAGTCAAGCGAGTAGGAATGAACCTTCCGTCCGCCGCCGACGTCTTCGACCAAAGGACCGCGCATGGCGTCCAGCAAAGACACGCTGAAGGCGACGTCGCCGACGTCCGCTTTTGTTTCCAAGATGGTTCGCAATGCCTTGGCGACCGCCAGCGCTTCAGCCGCCGTCTTGCCGTAGCAGTCGAATTGAACGCGCGGGTTGCCAATGCTGTCCGCGCCGGAATGCAAATAGAAGCGCCCAGACGAAACCATCATGGCCGTGACCGCCGGAAGCGGTTCACCCTGAACCCTCTCCCCCCATGTGAAGCGATCCGCGATCAAAGGCTGAAGTCCGGCGTCGGCAAGGGCGCGGGCTGTCAATGCTTCTTCCATTATGCCCCGCCCCTCTTTGCCAGCCGCGCGGCCTTCTTCGCCAGCCGGTTCGCGGCCTTGCGGATTTCCGTCCATAGATTGTCGGAAATGTGATCCAGCGCGCCGCGCTTGTTGCTATCCCAGGCCGGTCGAAGCCAAGGCTTATGCTTGAATTCTAGCAGCATGGCGGCGACCAGCGCATATTTGCCAGCGCCGGAAGCCGCCTTGCCAGCGACGACGCCGACATGAATTTCAGCCGACGACTTGCTGTTCGCTTTGCGGACCGACCGCGCGCTGGTTTTGTTCAACCGGCGCGACCGGACGACATGTTCGCGGGTGACGCCGGTCCGAACGGAAATGTTCGATTGCGCGTCCGCTTCAATGGGCTTCGCCGCGCCGTCCAGAACGCGGTTCAACACGTTCTTTGCTGTTGCCCTGGGAAGGGCCGCTAAGGCCCGTTCCGTTTCGCGAAGCCCTTCGACTTTGACTTTAGTCCGCATCGCCGCGCGACTGATCGAACGCTTCAGCGCGCTTCGCCAGGATCGCTTCGACCTTCACGGTTTTGTTCGCGCCTTCGAAAACGGTCACGCCTTCAGCCTGGGCGATCTGGTCGATTTCTTCGACCTTCAGCTTCAGCAACGCGCGACGATCCGCGTCGTCGCCGCCGGTCGCTTCGTCCTTCACTTCTTCGACGAAGCCGTGTCCAGCCAGCGTCGTCGCCATTTCAGCCGAAACTTCATAGACGTCGCCCGCCGCCTTTTCGAACTTGTCGCCATAGCCGTTGCTATGCGCCTTCAATGTCTTGACCTTCATGTCTTCAGTCCTTCTTCAGTGTAAGCGATTGCGACGATTTGAATGTCTTCACGGCGTTCGACTTCCGTCACGCCAATGATTTCGAATTCCCGCCCGTCACAAATAAGGCGGTCGCTGGGACTGATCGTCGCGGTCCGGTTTGTGTAGCGAACGCGGAAAACCCGTTCGACCTGTGCCGCTGTCTGTCCAGCCTTCCAGCTTTCAATCGGTCTTTGCTGAAGCCGTTCGGACCAGAACTTCCCGAACTCGACAAAGGTCTTCACCTTTTCGTTCAGGCCGTTCGTCGTCGCCGGTCCGGCGCGCATGATCGTGATCCGCTTGTTCTTCTTTCCCAGTGACATGTCCGCCCCCTATGCAATGAACGGGACGCGGAACTGTTCGATCAATTCTTCGTAAGCGACCTTCACTTCCTGGGAAATGGAACCGACGATCACGGCTTCGCGGTTGCGATCCCAGTGACCGACAAGCATTTTCATTGCGTGAACCAGGTCTTCCGGAACGTCCGACGGTCCAGCCCAGCCCGCTTGCCATTCGACGACGACCGCCCCTGGGCGGCATTGCGTCGAAGGCCAACTGAACAGCGGCGCGGGATATAGTTCCGCGACGCGACCGACGGCGTTCAGGACATAGTTCGCGGGCGCGACTGTCTGTTCGATGCCCGCGCTGTCGATATAGCGAAGCGCGACGACCGTCATGTCATCGCCGCCGCCCAGCCAGATCGGTCCGCGCGGGAAGCCGTCCAGGTGCGTTTCGCATGTCTGGCGCAACACTGAATAGCCCAGGTCACGTTCGACCTTGCGCCCAGCGGCGGCGCATAGTTCCGCGATATGTTCTTCTTCTTCCGTGTCTTCAGGTTCAAGACGAAGCTGTCGCTTCGCCTGTCCGACGGAAAGCGGGTGGCCGTCCGGCTTGACCGTGACGATTGTTCCCTGGCGCATGGCAAGCCTTCCCTTCAGCTATCAGCCAAGGTTCATGCTATGCGTGAAGGTCGTCACGTTGACCTGTCCAGCCGCCGCGAAGACTTCAGTGACGATCTTTGAAACGACACAAAGCGCGCTTCCCGCCGACGTCAAATTGATCGCCGCGCCGCCGGACGTTGCGCTAACCTGGAACGTGTCGGTCGTGACGTTGCGCGCGAAATAGACCGTCCCTTCCGTCAAGCCAGCGGGCGGCGTCCCGCCATAGAAGACAATCTGATCATTGTTCGCGAAGCCATGCGCGGGCGCGGTCACAAAGTCGGTCGTCGCGTCGGCGATGAATTCCAGGACGCCGGTCGATCCGTTCGGCGCATAGCCATAGAACGTCCCAGCGGTCAAAGCGGACCAGCCGCCGATCCATTGAACGGTCGCGCCCGCCGGAACGTCGAACAGTTCCGGTCCGGCCATTGTCATTTCGCCGGACGCTGGTGCGCTATACGCCGTCGGTTGCCGCGCATAAGCGCCGCCGGTTAGTTCGTTCAATCCGGTCGCGCCAGGGAACGCCGAATGAAGCGACGTGTGTGTCATAAGCGTCGCCAACTGCGAAAGCATGGCGTGTTTTGCATTGTTTGTCAGCGGCATGACTGGAACTCCTTTAGGTTAGATTGCGCTTGATATTGGCGCGACCGAAAAAGATGGTCGAATGCGCGCCTGTCTGATCGACGATTTTGCATTCGTGATAGTATTCGCCGTCAAGCGGTTCGGTGTCGGCGGCTTCCAGGCGAATATCCAGGCGACCGGCGTTCGCTTGCCCAGCGCCCGCGTCGGTCCCGATAATGGTCACGCCGTTGTTCAGTTCTTTTTCCAGGACAGTCGGCGACCGCCGCGACCTGGAAAGGCGAAAGTTGACGGACTGGCTTCCCGCCAGGGGAAGCGCGACGCCGTTTTCATCGACGACCGTGACCTTCAGGATTTTACTATCTCCGGACGATAGTTCGAAATTTTGCGGTTGCATGTCAGTCATGATCTTTTCCGTCGTCCCGTTATTGACGCCGAACTGTTCGCCGAACCGCCCAGCGTCACGTCGCCGCTATGGAATGCGGACAACTCTTGACCTTCGTCCGCGCCGCTTATGGCGACTTGCGAAACGACAATTCCCTTCAGCGGCGTTGCGATCAGCCAGCGACCGGCAATCAGGATAATGTCCGACAAGCTGGGCGGCGCTAACAGCGCGACCGTCGAAGCGCCGGAAGCCGTCTGGGCTGAACCGACAATGATCTTCACGCCGGTCGAATAGCTGAAGCCGCCACCGACGACGAAGCCGGTCGCGTCGATCAGCTTCGAACTTGCGGCTAAGATACTCCCCCCCGTCGTCACGGTCGCGGTCACTTCAGCCCGCTTGCTTGCATTGGCGGCGGTCGATCCGCCGACTTGTGTTTTTCCCTGGGCGACGAACCGCGCGACCGCGTTGGAAGCCGTCCGCGCACCAGCGGCGACAAAACCAAAGACGACGCGCGCCGCTTCGATCACGGCAAGCGAAGCGCTGATCGACGCGCCGCCGACGGACCTGGCGACAAAGCCCGCCCGCTTCATGAACTCCGATCTGGACGACGATCCGCCGGACAACGTGGCGACGAAGCCAGCCCGCTTAACCGCGACTGATCTGTTCGACGAACCCGCGAACGACTTCGCGGCGAAGGCGACCAGGCGGGCGGCAATTGAACGCGAACTTGATCCAGCCAGGGACCGTCCCTGGGCATTCGTGAACTTCGCGCCTGAAGCCCGCTGGGAAGCGCCAGCGGCGTTCCTAAGCTGAACCAGGGCGATCTTGACCGACTGTCCCCTGGACGCGCCGCCGGTCGAAGAAAGCCCTATGAACGAAGCGCGTTTGACCGCGACCGATCTGTTCGCCGATCCGGCGAACGACTTTGCAGCAAATGCGACCAGGCGCGCGACAATCGACCGTGAACTTGAACCAGCCAGGGACCGGCCCTGGGCAGTCGTGAACTTCGCGCCGGTCGAACGCTGGGAAGCGCCAGCGACAACGCGGGACGACGATCCAGAAAGTTTGACCAGGGCGGCGCGGGAAGACGCGCCAGCGACGTTCCTGGCGGTTATGACGACGCCGCTGGGAAGCTGGACGTCGAACAACGCCGCGACATGAATAGCCCCCGCATTCTTTGCCAGCCATTTCCACGAATTTGCATCCGGCGGAACCATAACGCGGCGGCGATACGCCAGCATTTCAGTTCACCGCTTGAATAAGTCTGCCATAGCGAAGGCGGGTTGTCGTCGTGATGCACAGCGTCGAAAAGGTGAGACATGCCTTATCAGCAACCTTCGCGGCATAAGTGCCAGACCAGTCTAGTTTCTCCCAGCGGTTCGCTAGTAGGGCGACGCAAAAGAACAGCTTGCGAACCGCTGTAACTCCAAAGTTTCCAGCCGTTCCGGTGGACGCTGATAGCGTTACGGTGTTGACCGCTCGAATGCCTTTTCCGGTCGCGGAAATGATCTTATAGCGCCGCGAGGCGGCAACCGTAGCGGGAAGCGCGGTCGCGCCCAAAACCCAAACATTGCAATTTCCCGTCGTCCCATCGTCATAAGTGACGTTCACCGTAGGCGTCGATACAGTCGCGCCGGTTGCGGTATACCATTCAAGATACCATTCGACTTCCGAATAGTCGGCTGATCCAATCCGTTCGGCAAGATTGTTGACAGCTAGGTTCGCGTTCAGGTCGATCCCGACATTTTGTGCCGTTGTCAAAGTGCCAGAAAGTCCGCCCATGTGGGCAAGACGATCTTCGACGCATTGATCAACCGACGCTGTGTCGGACATAAGTTCGAAGCCAGCAATGATCCGATCTTGCCCCACTGTTCGGGGTGCAAGAGGAACAGCCCCCGCAAGCGCATCGCTACAGATCGCCGCTGCCGTCGGGATCGCGCCCGCCGCTGGCAAAGTCGCCGCGCGCCACAAAGACGCTTCGCTGCCCGCAACAACGGACGATAGCGAGGCCTTGTTAATGGGATAGCGTATCCCATTAACAAGGCCCGCTGCGATGTCGTCTAGGCTTGCTATCGTCATTAAAAGTTCTCCAAAATGACGCCGCCGTCCGAAAACGGCGGCGCTATTTCGTGAAGATCAGAACGACCTATTCGGCGCGCTTCGCCAGGATCGCGGCGATCTTGGCGGGCTTTTCCGCATCGGCGGCGACCTGGACTTCTTCGTCGGCGACGATCTTGTTCAGGGCTTCGTCGTCCAGCTTTTCCAGTTCAGCCAGGGCTTTCGCCTTGGCCTTTTCAGCGGCGGCGTCCGTCTTGTCGGCGCTGCCCTTTGCCTTCGCCGCCTTGGCGATTTTGCGTTTGATCAGGTCGTCGGCGACGTCATCTTCGAAAGAAGCCGTTTCGCCTTCATTGAAAAGACAGCCGACGGTTGCGGCCATCAAAAAGGTAACAAGTTTTGCCATTGGTTTTTCCTCTAATGGATTGCGTTCGGAACAGGGGCGGGCGTTGCTTCCCGCCCCTGTTTTGCGACCTGTCAAGTTGCCAGGGCTGAAGCCGCGCTATGGCGGCTTCAGATCGCTTAGGCTCCCCAGGTGACGTTTGTCAGAACAGCGAACGCCAGATCATAGCGAACTTGCGTGTCATGTTCGGCGATCACGCGGACGACCGTTTCGTCATTACTGAAGGCGGCGCGGATAGTTCCGCCGTCGTCATAAGCGGCGACGTCGGACGCTGCCAACATGATCTGTTCGGTATCGCCGATCATGAACTGGGCGAAGTCGCCGAAATAGACTTCGCTTTCGGTTCCGCCGCCCAGGTTGTCCGGAACGGAAGTCGTCGTCATGAAGGGATAAATCCCCAGACGACCTTCCGCCATTTCCGGATAAGCCTTGTTCCCGTTGCCGTCGCGGACGCTTTCCAGGAAAAGGGCGACGCGCGGCGACATGATGTAACCGGCTTGCGTCATGGGGACGTTCGCATTGATCACGCGAAGCCGCAGCTTCATAAGATCGTTTTCGATGTTGACCAGGTTGACGACCGCGTTCGCGGCGAAGACGTTCGCGACATTCGTCAGACTGCGAAGACCAGCGGGCGCGGTTGCCGAACCAGTTCCGCGAAGGAACTGCTGATCTTCTTTGATGACACGGCTTCGACCAGATCGTCGCGGATCATCATCTGGACGTTTATGGAAGCGCGGCGGATCAGTTGGTTCGTGATCGGGACGATTGCCGTCAAGCGCTTCGCGGCCATTGTGATCTGATCGACCGTCGCGCCGGTCGCTGGCGCGGCAAGGCGTTCGCCGATATAGCTGGCAGTCGAACCAGCGGTCTTCTTCCGCGTTGTCAGATTGCCGTCCGGCATCGGGACAGGACGCGCGCCCATTGCGCGAATGACAACACGCGGACGAAGAATGTCGATGAAGTCCGCCGAATAGGCGGTATCGACCAGGAAGCCGCCCTTCGTGTTAGTCGATTGTTCCATGTTGGCGACGATATGCCCCATGTCCGAACCATACAGTTCTTCAGCGGCGGCGGCGGTCGCGCGAATGTCGCCATTGCCCAGCGCGACGGCTTGGCTAAGGCGGGCGACCATGATCCCAGGCTTGTCCGGTTGCTTCGCTTGGGCGGGAACGGTCCCGTTGCCATTCGGACCAGGGACGACGACCGGCGACGCGGCGGAAGCCTTCAGGCCGATCAGCGTTTCTTCGCGCTTGATCGATGCCTGAATTCCTTCAGCCTTCGCCTTCAGGCCGTCGAAGGTCGTGACTTCTTCCGCCGTAAGATCGCGCGGTTCGGTCGCGCCAGTGCCTTCGTCGGTCGTGACGGCGGCTTCGATAATGTTATCCATGTCGGCAAGGACCGCCGCCAGGGATTGCTTCAGTGCAGCAATTCGCAGCATTTCATTTACTCCAATGTTATGAAGACGAACGGATTTGTTCGACTTCGAGTGAAAGCGCCCTGGCGGTCCGCCCTGGCGTTGTCGGACGACCGCGTGATCCAAGTCGGGAAAGAAGCGCGCTTAAACCGCCTGGTTCAACACGATCTATCATTCCGGCTTCTTTCGCCTGTCGCGCGGACTTCGTTCCGCCCCGCCCGAAATTCTGTTTCACTGTGTCAACAGAAACCTTTCGTCCGGTGGAAACGTCTTTGATGAATACTTCTTCGATCCCGTCGATCATCGCGCGGACCTTGGCCTGTCCTTCTTCCGTTGACAGATCGGGACGTTTGTCCGGCGCGTTTGAACTCGTGATATGAACGGATCGGTTGCCTTCGCTGTCCGGCGCTTCCTGAACGGTTCCGGACATCATGACGCCCAGCGAACCCAGGACAGCCAGCGGGTCAGCTTCAAAGCTACCGGCTTGGCTTCCGATCCAATAAGCGGCGGAACAACAAAGGCCGGTCGCAAAGACCGTGACCGGCTTCGCTGAATTCGCGACCAGTTGACCGAATGCGCGGACGTCTGTGATCTGCCCGCCTGGGCTGTCCGAAACCAGGACGATTTGACGAACGTCATTGTTCGCTTCCAGCTTGCGGAATTCAGCGGCAAGCGTCGCCAGCGACGTCGCGCCGGACATTTCCGTCATAAGGCTGGCGCGCGGGAAGATCGGACCGAAAAGAGGAAGGCTTGCAACGCCGTCGCGATAAGCGGCCATCCTAACCCCTGGCATGGGCGAACCCATTTCAGCGATAGCTTCCGCCATGCGTTCTTTGTGTCCGTCCATTTCCAGGGCGGCAAGCGTCGGGTTGTCGTGAATGCGAAGCGCGATTGCTTCGATTGCTTCCATATATTCGGGCATGATCGCCCAAGGCTGGGACCGGATCGCCGCAAGAATGTTATGGTTCATTTTCTGCCCTTTGCTGGATAGGGACCGACGGCGGATTAGGTTCGCCGGACACGGCCATGTTCGCGGGACGCCAGCGCTGATCGCCCGCCAGCCCGCCAATAGGTTCTAGGTTTTCGCGTTGCGCGATCTGATCGGCGTTCAGGACGCCAATTTCGCGGGCGATCCGATAGGCTTCCCAGCGCGTCTTTATGTCGCCCTTCAGCAAAGCGTCCGGCATGAATTCGAAGAAGTGATCGTCTTCCGCGAAGTAATGTGTCGCGGCTGAAGAAACCCGTTCATAATGTGGCATCATGCTAAACATGATAAATTCGAGCGATTGTTGTTCGATATTCGAAAACGTCGCCTTCGAAAGTTCGAACAGCAAATGCGGCGGGACGCCAAAGGCGCGCGCAACTTCGACGACATTGAACTGGCGAACTTCGACGAACTGGCTGTCGCGGTTCGTCGCGCCTAGCGTCGCGACGTCCATTCCCTGATCCGCGACCGCGACGTCGCCCGCCTTGCGCGCGCCGCCGAACATTTTCTTCCAGTCGAACTTGATCTTCGCCTTGTCTTCCGGCGTGACCTTGCCGGTGTATTTCAGGACGGTCGCGGGCTGGGCGTTATTCTCCCAAAAGTGGCGGGCATATTCGCCAGCGGCGACCGCCGAACCCAGCATGTCGTCAAGCAAGCGAATGCGGTTGACGCCCAGAATTCCGTCGCGGCTGAAGCCTGGGACGTGCCAGACGTCGGTCCGCGTGAAGCGACCGGACGAACCGTCGGGAAGCTGGGCGTCATAGAACAGTTCAAGCCCGTCTTGCCGATCCCAGAACTTCGCGGGTTGGCAATGCCTGGGATCAAGCCTGGACAGTGCTTTAGGCCGGAAACCGCCGTCGCGATGAACGAAGTTCGACGAAGCGCCAGCGAACAGCATGTCGCCCAGCATTGTTTCTTTATAGAGGAAGATCGACTGGCTGTCGTTCGGTCGATCATGAAACAACTTGAACAGCGGCGAAGTCGTCGCGCGCTCTTTTCCGCCGCCAGGAAGCCGCCTGTAATAGATCATTGGCGTCATGGCGAAGACGCTTGTCAGAATTTCGGCGGCGCGAAGAACCGACGAAAGGGACATGGAACTTCGTTCGTTTATGACGACGCGGCTTCCCGACTTTGCGCCGCCGGACAAATGCCAGAACGTGTCGCTGTCGGGATCGGTCAACGGGTTTGCGGACGCCGACGGCGCTTCAGAACCGCCAGCCCATGCCCCCCTGATTGCGTCGATCATGCCCATAATTCAAAGCCCTGTATAATCTAGCGGCGGCGGACCGTCGTTTTTCTCGACGGACACAAGCGGCGCGATTGCGTTGATCAGCGCGTCAACGCCGTCGATCTTGTTCGCGCTATGCGCGCTTTCCTTCTTTGGAATGATCGTCCCGTTGACGTGTCGCGTGACGACCGCGTTCGAAACCATCCATGTCATGACGGGATTTCCGTCGTGTCCCAGGTGCTTCGTCGGGTCTTTGGCTTTGATCCGCGCTTCCAGTTCCTTCGCCGGATCGGTCACATTTGCCGCCGACTTGTGAAGGATATTTGCCAGCGGCGCGTCCGGCGTTCCCAGGTCTTCGTTCAATCGCGACGCCATTTGTTGCGCGGCTGCGAACTGGTCAAAGGTAACGCTTCGAATTGATTGCTTCGCGACCAGCCAGCGAATGAACATTTCGATCAAGTTATGGTCAACAAAGTCGCCAGGTGTGACTAGCAGATCGCCGGACCATTCGGGCGGAAGTTCGTCCAGGGGACTGTCCCAGTCTGGCTTCCCGCTGTCGTCCAGTTCGAACAGCGACGGCAATCCTTCCAGGTCGTCTTCGTCAAGAGGCGGTCCGCCGTTATGTCCGGACCAAGTTCCATAGGTCGCTTGACCTGTGTCGCTTTGTGTTTCGCGGATCAGGGCTGAAGCGGGAATGAAGAACTTCGACTTCACGATCAGCTTGTCGTCTTCAGCCTGTCCGACAATGACGACCGCTGTAATGTCGTCTTTATCCGCAAGGTCAGCGCCGACAGTGCATTCAAGCCCTTCGAAGTCGGACCAGTCCAGCCCTTCGATCTTCGCCTTGTTCCACTGATCGACGTTCAGCCAAGCGCTTGCGGCGTTCAGCCAAATGTTCAGACGCTTGGTTTTGAACTCTCCCAGGCTGTCCGGACTGGCTTTCGCTTCGATAGCGTAACCCTGAAATTCCTTCAGATCGACCGCCGATCCCAGCAACGGGTTCGCCTTGATCCAGACGCCTTCGTCAAAGGGGTCGTCGTCTTTGTCGATTGTGAAAATGATCCCGAAATAGTGATCGGCTTCGACCGATCCGTTCAGTATCTTTTCCAATAGCGACCGCTGTTCATAGCAAACGCCGTGAACATTATAGCCCGCTGTCGTGATCATCCACATAAGAGGTTGCTTGCGCGCGCCGAATGCGGACCGGATCACGTCGAAAAGACCGCGATCCTTATGGGCGTGAAGTTCGTCCAGAACTCCGACGTATGGGTTCCAGCCATCTTGCGTCGAAGACTTCGAATTGATCGGCTGAGCCGATCCGCCGTTTTCGTTGCATGTGATCGACCGTGCAAATGTCTTCAGTCCAAAGGCATCGCGAAGCGCGGAAACCTTATCGACCATAAGCCGCGCCGGTTTGAAAACCTTGTCCGCTTGCGCGCCGGTCGTCGCTCCGACAACTATGTCCGGTCCCAGTTCGCCTTCGCATGTAAGGCAATACAGAACGACGCCAGCGGTTAGCGTTGACTTCGCGTTCTTCCTGGCGACTTCGATATAAGCCCGCGTGAAGCGGCGGCGATGATTCTTCTTCAGCCGGAACCCAAAGACGTTGACCAGGATAAAGATTTGCGCGGGTTCCAGAACTAGCGTCGGATCGTCCCAGGAACCTTGCACATGCGGCAACTTTTCAATGAAGTCGCAAACGTCGTGACCAGCTTCTTCGCTGAAATAGAATTCACAATCGCGGCGCTTTCCGCGCTTCAGGTCGTCAAGAAAACGCTTCGCCGCTTGCCGGACGAACTCGCAATGTCCCTTCCGCTTCCGATCAGCGACCGCCGCGACCGCATAGTCATAGGCGATCTGGACGAATTCACTGTCCCAGGCGGCGACCGTTTTTCGCGAACGGGTTGTCGATTGACGTTTTGCCATTCGGTTTTCCGATCCGCCCGCGCGGCCCTGCTATCCCTAACAGTTCACGCATTCGGCGAAGTTCCGTAAGGTATGACGAAGGCGGCGCTTGACCTTGCTTGAAAGCCTTCCGGACCAGGGCTTCAGTCGAACAATATGTCGCGAACAGCGAACTATCCAGTTCGGTAATTCCACCGCTGATCATGACGCGGCTGATTTCTTCGATCCAAACTTCTTCCGCGTCCGGCTGAAGATAGTCTGGCATCGTCGGCGGATCGCCCGCCGCGACAACACTGATAGAACCGTCGCCGTCGCGATCTTTGCGAAGCGTTCCGCGCCTTGCCTTTGTCTCTAGCGTCTGGGGCTTAGGTCCGCGCTTCATTGTCTTTGACTTTGATCTGGACCGTTTGCGCTTTCGCTATTTCTGCAATGTCAAGAGAAAACGACATGGGACTATCCCCCCTGGTCTGAAATTTTATTGCGGCGTGAAATTTTAATGTGACAACGCGTTTTTTTCACCCCGACGCCGGTCCGGAAGGCGCGCCCCTCTAGCGATTTTACCCCCCCTGGGGGTTCCGTTCGCCGTCAGGACGCGCCTATGTTTTTCTTTTCACTTCAATGCGTTGTGCCTGTTATGCGATCAGGCTTGTCGCGCTTTCATTCGCTTAACCCGTTGCGCTTCGACGGCTTCAGCCGCCGTCTTGCTGTCATGGCAAGGCTTGCACAATGGTTGCAAGTTAGTGTCGTCGTCCGTTCCGCCCAGGTGCTTAGGTCTTATGTGATCGACCGTGACGGCGGGCGTTGCGATCCCTTCAGCGCGACAAAGGCGACATGTCGGTTCACGCTTCAGGACGGCGGCGCGCTTGCGATCCCAGTCTGGACCATAGCCGCGCGCTGCTCTGCTCTTGCGTGTCGTCGAAGACCAGCCCTTGCGGGCTGGCTGGCGATTGACCTTGAATGTCGGCGGGCGCTTAGGCATCGGGAAAATTTAGAGCCTTGGCGGCGGGAAGAATGCGTGACGCAATTCTAACCGATATGGAATTGATAGCAATACGTTGGGTATTGTCAACAAGTTTCGACATGCGCGACATGGTTAGTTTCTTCCCGTTATCACTAGCGGCGCAACGCCGCCCACGATAAGCCCAGCCGCCACGTTGAACAACTTCGACGCCTTCCGCTTCGACGTATCGACGGACAGCGCTGGGAAGACCGCCGGTCCTATGCGGTCGAACGTCTGCCCTTCCATTGCCAGGTCGAAGACCGCCAGCGTTGCGCGGTCGCGAATGAACCGCCGCGCCCAGGCAACGTCGGACCTGGCTTGGATAGCGGCTTCAGTTGTCGGGACATGGGACGACGACACGCCGCCGCCGGACACGTTCAGCCCGCATTTGATCAAGCCGCTGTTCGCCAGCGCCAGCCGGTCCGCGAACCAGTCCAGACAAACGAATGTCGCGCGGTCGATCTTTCCAGCCTTGTGAAGCGCTTCATAGTGAAGGACGCGGCGGACGACCTTGTGACGACGGATTTTGCCGCGAATGACGACTTCTCCATAGGGGTTGCCTATCTCGGCGACTTCGAATGTTCCTTCGTCCAGCTTCGCGCCGTTCGCCTTTGCCTGGGCAATCAAAGGATGAACCGGCGGGTTCTGGCGTCCCTTGCGGCGCTGGGCTTTAGTCTTCTTCGTCATTGGCTTCGTCGTCCCCTCTTTTCAATGCTGCTTTGTGCGATCTGATCAGCGCGCGGACCAATGCCGCCAGCCGTGTTTCTTTCGTCCGGTCCAGGTGGCGGGCGGCTTCTTCCGCGTCGGCGATCCGGCGCTGGGATTTCTCGCTGATCATGGTCGCCGGTCTTCCCGTTGAACGCGAACCCAGTTGATCGCCTTGTTCGCGGCTTCCCTGGCTACATACCCGATCAGTTGACCATAGCGGTCTTCAATCCAGGACCGTTGAAACTCGCTGGCGACGATCACGGTTAGCCCTGGTTCGTCATAAATCAGCGCCGCGTCCTTCAGCCAATGATCATAGATCGACACGCCCAGCCGACGTCGAAGCGCGTCGTGAACCCTGGCGGACAGATCGCATTCGCGCGCCTTGGCCTGAACCGGCGGCAAAGGCGGAGGCGGGCTGGCTGGCGCGGCGGCGGGTGCTAGACTGGCGAAGGAAACGCCCGCCTTCGCGTCCCGCATGATCTTTGCATGGTCGCCGATTATCCACTTCGACAAGACGTCGTTCCAGCCGTCCCGAATGCCAGCCGCCCGCGTTTCCGTCTGATAGTGAAGCCGGAATGTTTCGCAGACGGCTTGATATGCCCCTGAAGGCCATTGGCGAACCAGCTTGACGGCAACAGCGGACAGATCGTCAAGCGCTGGCGGTTGCCAGTCGTCGGGAAGCCTAGTCCCCTTCTTCTTCGAACCCTTTTTTCGATCAATGGGGGTCTTTTCATCTTTAGATGAAAGGGGGGATTAGGTTCATAAAAGGGTTCCGTGTCCCGTTTTCGGGACTGTTTGCCGGAAGAAACGGAACTGTTCCGCTTTTGGGACCGTTCCGTTTTCGGGACTGTTAGCGAAGCCGGATCAGCGGTCGCATTTTCGACGGTCGCCGACGCAAGCCGGTAAACTTTCACTTGCTTCGTCCGGCCCTTCCGTTCGCCAGTGTCTTCGATCAGCGGGAACATTCCCCTTTCCAGCCGTTGAAGCGCCGAAATGACGGTTTTCCGGTCCAGATCGCCGAATTCAGATAGCCATGCAATCGACGGGAAGGCGCAATGGTTCGCGTCGGCGCATGAAGCCAAGCCCAGAAGGACCAGCTTCGCCGCCGACGATCCTGTCTTTTGTTTTGCCGCCCAGGCTTGCGCTTCCCAACTCATAACGCGCGCCGCCACATATATTCTGGGGAATTTGGCATAATCCAAATGTGACGAATGTTCGCGGCGTTCACCATGTCACCGTCCGGCGGGTATAGTTCGTACGCAGTCTGGTCCCCATACCCGGCAAGCGTCTTCAAGTGCTGAAGATCGTCCCATGTGATCCCGTCCACCCATCGCCCTGACTTTCGGTCGAACGCGCAACGGTTGATCGACAGCCGAAGGACTTCATTCGGCTCCGCGTAAATCTGAACCATAAAGTCGAAGCTGCGCATCACACGGATCAGATTTGCGGGCGAAACTATAGGCCATTCTTCGGGCGGGATTTCGACAAGCCGGTTGACCGGAAATTCCTTATTCTCGCGCTCCATGAACCGAATTTGTTCCCGGCTTGGGTTCATCCTCTCGCCCACCTTGGGCTTTGGAAGGCAGTCTTTCCATTTCATGATTTTATCTTTCCAGCCGTTTCGGCGGCTTGTTCGACCAGTGCGATGCGCTCACCGATCCAGCGCATGACATTGACCGCCATGGTGTTTCCTATTGATTTGTAGCGCGGCCCGTCGGCGGCGACCTTGCCGCGCCACTGGATCGCTGTGAAGTCGTCGGGGAAGCCTTGAAGCCGTTCGCATTCGCGCGGCGTAAGCTTGCGGAGGGTCCAGCCGTTTACTGTTGGTGCCACCTGTTCCGATGCCGCGCGACCCTGAAAGGTGGAGCAAACTATCTGCGGATGACCTCCGCCCGTGGCGCTTGGGACTGTCAGTGTGAAAGCAAGGTCATTCTGTGCTTTCGGCGTCGGATCATCTTTAATGGAAATAGCCTCGAATGGCACGGCTTCCGCAATGAACAGCGGACATCCCTGATTGACGTGCTGGTTTTCTAAGCCCTGGTTTGATCCGAAGCTGGCGTTAAGTGTGCTGGCGGCTGGGGCGCATCTAAACTTGCTATTCCGGTCAAAATCGCCGCCAAGTGATCCGGCAACGCCTTCCCTCGTCGCTCGGCGCGGCGCAGCAATCCCGTGCAGGCTTTCGGGGTCAAATAATACCGAGATGGCACGGGCGTCGTCTCCAAGATGTCCGACAAGGATGCAACGTCGCCGTCGCTGCGGCACTGCTCGTTCATACCCGTCCACTCGCACATATTGAGCGTCAAGAGTCCGCCATCCTCCACGATACCCGCATTCCCGAAAGAGATTGAGGAACTCGGCGAAGTCGGCTGTTTCTGTCCATTCGGAAGTCGCTTCATCGTCCGGTGAACCGGACCAGCTTGAATAAACACCGGCGACATTCTCCCATACCAGCCAACTGCTGCGAAGTCGTTTAGCCAGCGCCAAGAACTCGATTGCGAGGTTGCCGCGCGGATCGTCCAGTCCAAGCCGTTTTCCGGCAATGCTGAAGGATTGGCAGGGGGTTCCGCCGACAAGAAGGTCAATTGGTCCGACATGACTAGCCTCTATCTTTGTAAAGTCGCCAAAAAGTGGAATGATGTTTTGGCTTTCGGTATATTCGTGGTCCCAATCCACAGATGTTGCGCCATGCCTTTGCTCAAGCACGGCGCGGGGGAATTTATCTATCTCAGAATAACCAGCACACTCCCAGCCCAAGTCTTTCCATGCTTGGCTAGAGGCGCTTATGCCAGCGCAGACATCGAGATACCTCATGCCAGTGCCCCTTCAGACTGGATCAGCGTGACAGCCACGCACGAGCGCGGTTCATCATGTAGGAAATTCATCGTGCGGAACCTCGCATCGTCGCAATTCATCGCGTCGGCAATGCCGTCACGGCCCGATTTGAAACTGGCGAAAACATTGTCGTCGTCCCGCGCACTTCTATCCGGCGGATAGAAGTCCAGCCGCACGGCGATTTTGCCGTCTTCGCCAGCGTGTGCGGGAACCTTCAGTTTTGCTTCCAGCGCCAAGGCCCAGCACAAATTGCGATAGTTCTTTGCCGCTTTCGATTTCTTTGACCAGTGACCGCGCCAGTTCGGCGATAGTTCGACCGGCGGGAACGGGACGACGACGCGCGAACCAGCCGGAAGATCGGCTATGTCTTCAATCGACGTCGGAAGCGGGCGCGGCTTGGCTGGGCGCTTCTTCTTTTTGCCTGGGATAGCGCCTAGCTGGACGATCCGGAATTCAGCCGCCGACATGCGACTTCCAAAGGCCGTTCCGGCCGATTTTTGGCGTTTGAAGGGCGAACCAGTCATGATTGACCGTCTTCGAATTCGAACCAGCGGTCGCCGTCGATCTGGTCTAGCGTTTCGGGATCAAAGGCGAACGTCGCTTCAGGCGGGCGTCCGTTCATTTTCGCCAGTCGCCGGACTTCGCGCATGATCTTTGTGTCATACCCCTGGGACTTCGCTTCGCTATAGACGTCCGTAATGTCGTCGCTGATCCCCTTCTTTTCTTCTTCCAGGCGATCCAGCCGGTCGAAGAAAAGCCGTAGCTGTTCGTCGTTCACTTCACCGTTTGCCATTGTTTTTCCTCACTTGTTCGACGCCTTTCGCGGGCGTCATTGTTTCAGCGCCGGACGGCGTGAAAGGGGAAGTCCGCTGGGACTATGATCCCCCACGTCCCAGCGGACCCGCGACCCAGCGCCGATCAGTGTCGGCGCGCGGGGAACGGTCTATGTCTATGCGGCGCGTCGCTCCGAGTGCGGGCAGTCAACAAAGGTGCAAGCTGTCATCTGATCGACGCGCGTGTCGCAGACGTCGCAGATGACGACGCGATCCAGATCGACCGGATCGCCAGCCGGTTCGCTTGCGTCGTTCGATCCAGGAAGAAACATTGCCAGCGTCAACGTGACGCCCTTCTTCGCGGCGGCGGCTATGATCGTCTGCCAATATCGCGCCGGAATGTTTTTCCGCGCACGCCATTGGCGGACAGTCACGCCAGGAACGTCGATTGCGGACGCCAACGCTTCCGCGTTATTGTCCCAGGCGGCGAAGATGGTGCTTAGCTGTTTCATAAGGGGACAATACAAACCGTATTGCAATTGTCAATACCCTTTGTATCGTGACATAGTGTATTGCATGGAGCATGACACTTATGCCTGAACGATTGAAAGAAGCGCGCGAGAAGGCCGGTTATGCGACCGCCGCCGACGCCGCCCGCGCATTTGGCTGGGAAATTCCCGCCTATCGCCACCATGAAAACGGGACGCGCGCCTTTGACATCGCCGCCGCCAAAAGATACGCAAGGGCGTTTCGCGTCAATCCTGGCTGGCTATTGGCGCTGGATAAGGTCCAGACAATGCCTTCACAAGCCAGCCCTGGGGGAATTGTCGAAGTGATCGGATCGGTCGAAGCGGGACTATGGCGCGAAGCGAACGAATGGCCTGAAGCCAAGCGTTTCGAAATTGTCGTCGGACCGTCGCCCTTCCCGAATGCGCGGCGCTACGGCTTGCGCGTTGACGGCTTTTCAATGGACTTGCTGTTCGCGCCAGGGACGTTGCTGGATTGCCTGTCGATCTTTGACCTGGGGATCGAACCGGCGAACGGCGACTTCGTTATCGTCGAACATGTCCACGCCGACGGCTTGCGGGAATTGACCGTCAAAGAGTTTTATTGCGACCAGGAAGGGCGTTGCTGGCTGGTTCCGCGTTCGTCGAAGCCGGAATTTCAGGCTCCTATCGAAATAGGAACGCCGGACCATGACCATGACGGCGACGACCGCGTTCAAGTCATTGCTTTCGTGATCGGCTCTTACCAGCCGCATGTGAACCGCCTTCTTAAATTCGCGCGGAACGGGCATTCAAGATGATCTGGGGAACTATCCTGTTCGGCGCTCTTACCGCTATCGCGGTCGCTGGGCTGGCCTATGACGAAGTGCGCGCGCGGTTGACGCGTCCAGCCGGTCAAAGCCCTTTGGCGGGAATGAAGCTGGGCGACATTATCATGATCTCCCTTTATGTGGTCCCGATCTTTTTCGCCTCTATTGCTGCGATACGTTTTGTATTGACATAGACGATACGTATGGTATTGCTTCCCCATCGCCGGACGATCCGGCTTTGGAGAATTTACCATGCTGGACCTTCTTCGTTTTGAAGAAATAACGCCCGCGCAACGTCGCGCGCTTGCCGCAAAGCTGGACCGTTTATCGGTGCGCTTTGCCTATGTCGTGATCGCCGCAACCGTGTTGCTTTTCGCCTTCCAGGGCGTCCGCTACGCCGCCCGCGTCTGGGCGCTGTCATGAACGGCGCGCTTGAACGTATCGCCAAGCTGATCGCCGATGAATTCGGCGTCGATCCCGCCACGATAACGGAAGCGACCGAACTGGACGCCATGGGGCTGGATAGTCTGGACCGTGTGGAACTCGCCATGCTGGTCGAAGACGAATTCGCCTTTGAACCTCCGCGCCATGTCGAAGGCGACCGGACGACCGTCGGGAACATTGTCGCCGCGATTGCGGGATTGCCGTCATGACAAGCCAGACGACACTTCAGGACATTGTGAAGAAGATCAGGGCGCTTCGCGCCAGGGCGGCGGACAGCGCGTCAAGCGAAAACGAAGCCGCTATGGCGGCGAAGGTCGCGGATGAACTGTTAGAGCGTCACAACATTAATCTTTCGGAAGTTGATGTTCGCGCCGACGGCGTTGTCAAACAGCGCTGGGACAGCGGACGCAAAACCTGTCCAGTCGAAAGCTGGGCGCTGGAAGGGATCGACAAGGGCTGTAACGTCGAAAGCTGGTATCAGCGCGGCGTGATCGCGGTCGTCGGATCGCCAGCCGACGTCGAAACGGCGCTTTACTATATCGACCTAACCCGCGTTGCGGTCGCCGCTTGCTGGGACAGCTTCCAGAAAACCGACGAATTCTGGCGTCAACGGGAACGCGGACAGGCGGCGCGGAAGATTGGCTTCAGCTTCAGGAAGGGCGTCGCTATGCGGATCGGCGAACGGATTGGCAAATTTGCCGATAGTGCTGAACGTGTCAGTTCTTCGTCGAACGCCCTGGTCCCAGTCAAAAACGCCCTGGTCGCCGCGTATCTCGACGACAACAATATCAAGATCAGTTCCGCCTCATCAAGCCCAGTCGATACGTCGGCGCTTTATGCGGGAATGAAGGCCGGTGAAAAGGTCGCGCTAGGTCGCGGGATCGAAGCCAGCCGCCCAGTTGCCGCGATTGCCGCGCAATGAAGCGCCGCGCCGACAAGGGCGGAACGCCGCCTGAAAGCGATCCGGCGGCTGAACTGGCGGCGCTTCGCGCAAAGCTGGACCGCTATCACGACCGCTTTGTCTGGGCGCTGTCCGGCGCACTGGGATTGCTGGCGTTCGCTCACCTGGTCAAGTTTTCAATGGCCGTTGCTGGGACGCAATGCAAATGAACCGCCCGACCGCTCAGCCGCAATTCGTCAACGTCAAGACGCTGATCGACGGCGACAAGATCGAACCCGTCGGCGTCGCCGCCGAACTGGCGATCCAAGGCGCGGTCGCCGAACTGGAAGACGCAACGCCGCCAGACATGCAGTCGGCGGAAAACATTCACGACGCCTTGTCGCGCCTGGGCGCGCTGTCCCAGGCGGGCGCAATAGGGAAGATCACATGACTGAACAGGATAACCGGCAATATGCCGCCAGTCTCTTGAACCGCGCTGATCAGCCGTTCGACGTCCGCGACCTGGCTATGGTCGCCAAGGTTGTCGAACTGGTCGAACGCGACGTCGCGGCCTTGGCAAGCATTCCAGCGCCAGCCGCCGCCCAGATTTTCAACGGCGACCATCGCCCAAAGAACGAAGGAAACTGACATGAACGATTTCGAACGTCACTTCGAAGCCAGCCGCAAGAGAATGCGCTTTATGCTGGTCTTCAACATGGTGTTTTTTGCTCTTATTCTGGGCGCGATCATCATGTTCGGCGTGACCTTATATCAAATGGGACCGTCCGGCATTGGCGAATTCTTCCGCCAAATTGCCGACGGCTTCAACGGAAGCGCCGGATCATGACATTAACACGCGAACAGATCGCCCAGCTTCCTAAAACATCACTGGTCCGCGTTCAGGTCACGCGACCGGCGCGCTGGCCTTGGGACCATAAAACGCGGTCGCCCTGGTTTATTCGCTGGCGGAACGCGAACGCTTGGGGCTTCCTCTTTGGGAACGTCATGGTCACGATCCGCGCGCCCTGGCTGGAACATGCCGCCCGCGCCCTTCACCCCCATGTTTTCGACCAGCGCCAGCCGGTCGCGGAAACCTATCCCCCCGCTGGCTATGTCCAGTCGCTTCCATGCGTCACGCATGGCGACCAGATCGGACCGGACATCGCGACGATCCAGATCACGACTGCGGACTTCCCGTCAATTATTCGCGCGATGAACCTGATCCGCGAAGATAGCGGCGGTCCGTCATGGCCGTACGAAGCGTCGCCACTGGTCGCCGCGCGCTGGCTTGACCAGCTTCCCATGATGAAGCCGCCGTGGCCTGGGCTGATCTGATAGTAGTCCAGCGCCGGAAGATGAAGACGCGGGCGACCTGGTTAGGATCGAAGGTAAATGTCATATCGTCTTCAGCGAACTATATTCGTTCTGCAATGGCGAAGGGACCGTCGTCGAAGCCATAGCGCGACGGTCGCCGCAATTGGCGACCGCGAACGCGTTCCTAAACGACTTCTTTGAAGGCTGGGAAGGGGAAGCGGCATGACGCCCTGGGAATTCTGGGCGGGTTCCTATGGGAACGTCGAATATGAAGACGCCTTCGAACTGGGCGGCTATGCGACGCGCGAAGCGGCTATCGAAGCCGGTCGCGCCGAATGGCCTGGGAAGGTCTTCTATATTGTCGAAGCCCGCGCTTCGACCGCCGCGCGCTATTATGACGGAAGCCATGAAACGATCCCGTTCAAGCGCCAGCGCAACCGCGAACTGATCGAACCCGTCGCCAGCGTCGCAATTGACCAGATCGTCGATCATGTCCGGTCGCGGGCAAAGGTCTATGTCGCCCGCCGTGACCGGCTGAAGCCGAAATGGTGGCAATTCCGCATGAAGCGGGACTGGGAAAACCTGGACGGCATGGCTTCCGAACTCGACCTGATCGCGGACGAAGTGTCCGATCTGACTGTCGGTTGACATGAAGCCGCCCGTCGATCCTTCAGTCGCGGACTTCATAAAGGCTCTTGCGCGGGCGAACGCCGCGCGCGATATTGCTAAGTTTCAGGAACGTCGATCAAATGAAGAAGCAATCTATATCCAGGGACGCAAGCGCGCCGCTTCTTAGAATTCGGGAAGTATTATCCGAATGAAGACCGTCGTCTATGCCCGCTTCAGTTCGATGCTTCAGAACGCCCGATCCATTGAAGATCAGGTCGCTTTGTGCCGCGAACGGTGCGACCGCGAAGGCTGGGAAGTCATAGACGTCTTCACTGATTTTGCGATCAGCGGCGCGGCGGGTATCGGCGAAAACGACCGGCCTGGGCTGAACGCCTTGCTTGCCCGCGTCGAAGCTGGCGGCGTCGATCAAGTCCTGGCTGAAGCGACGGACCGGATTGCACGTCACCAGGGCGACGCCTTCACGATCCGCGAAAGGATCACGTTTGCGGGTGCGCGGCTGTTCACCCTGTCCGACGGCGTTGTCACTGACATAACGGCGACTTTTCGCGGGCTTATGGACGCCCAGTTCCGGAAAGACCTGGGCGCGAAGGTGAAGCGCGGACAGCGCGGGACCATATCACAAAAGCGATCAGCCGCCGGAATTGCCTATGGCTATCGCAAAGCGAACCGACTGGACGAACGCGGCGAACTGATCAGGGGCTTGCGTGAAATTGACGACGACCAGGCGGAAGTCGTCCGGCGTATCTTTACCGAATATGCGGCGGGCTTCAGCCCGCGCCAGATCGCCGAACGCCTTAACGCCGACGGCGTTCCCGCTGTCCAGCCGCGATCCGGATCGAATAGCTTTTGGCGGGCTTCGACGCTTTACGGCGACCGCAAGCGGAAGAACGGCATTCTTCAGAACCAGCTTTATATCGGGAAGCTGGTCTTCAATCGAACCAGAAAGATCGTCGATCCGCGAACCCGCAAGGCGCTGATCCGTCCGAACCCTGAAGCCGAATGGCTGGTCGAAGACGTGCCGGAATTGCAGATCGTGGACCTGTCCCTATGGGAAGCGGTTCAAGACGTCCTGGGCATGGTCCAGACGCGGCGACCTGAAGCGTCGCGGCGACCTAAGCACATGCTATCAGGGATCGCCCGCTGTGGCTTCTGTGGCGGCGCGTGGACCGTTCGCCAGACTAATCGCTATGGCGTGTCTAGCTGGGGCTGTTCACGCCATAGGGAAGGCGGCGCGGCGGCTTGTTCGAATAACCGGATCGTTTCGGTCCGGATCATGGAAGCGCGCGTCCTTCATGGTCTTCAGCAACACATGCTGAACCCAGACCTGATCGAAATTTATGTCCGCGAATATCATCTGGAACATGCGCGCCGGTCGAAGGAACTGGCGCGCGATAGCGAACGGCTGAAGAAACGTCACCGCGAAGCCGTCGCCAAGGTCGAACGCCTTGTCATGGCCGTCGCCGACGGCGCGGACGAATTCGTCGAAATTCGGGAAGTGCTGGGGAAGGCGCGGGCGGATCGTGACGCGCTGGCGGCTGAACTAGAACAGCTTGAACAGCTTCCGGTCGTCGCCCTTCA
The DNA here is from genome assembly GCA_012032285.1 of Sphingomonadales bacterium. Lineage (GTDB taxonomy): Bacteria > Pseudomonadota > Alphaproteobacteria > Sphingomonadales > Sphingomonadaceae > Sphingorhabdus_B. The sequence continues at coordinate 11,431 of JAAURJ010000030.1, read as the reverse complement.
TCCGACGATCATAGCCGACTATCGCGCCCAGGTCGCCAAGCTGAACGCGGCGCTTGCGGAAAACCCTGAAGCGCGGCTTGAGGCAATCCCGAAATTGCGCGCGCTGATCGAAAAAGTTCTGATCAGCCCAGCCGCCGACGAAAAGGGCGTGTCAATCGAAGTGACCGGAAGGCTGAATTCCATGCTGGCGCTTGCCGCCGGAAAAGAGTTGACCGCTAACTATAGTGTTAGCGTTGGAGCGGGCGAAGGGATTCGAACCCTCGACCCCAACCTTGGCAAGGTTGTGCTCTACCCCTGAGCTACGCCCGCTCTGGCGGTCGGGCGTTCATGATTCCCGACAGGTGAGGCGCGCGGTTAGCATGGGTTTTTGGGGGCTGCAAGCGCAAATTACACCCATGGTTGAAAAATCAATCTATCTGTCTACTTAAATGCGGTAGCGACTTAAGCGGGTAACCGCGCTATCAATAGATATAGAGGCGATTCCCGTTTTTCGGATGAAAAGCAGGTTGAAAAATAACAGGAGAATGATTTTGGCGACCATGGGTCTGACCACCGAAGAACAAAAGGCCGTTGATGCGTTTCGCAAGGATATTGTCGAACCATCGATGGACAAGCTGGTTATCGTTGATTTCTGGGCGGACTGGTGCGGGCCGTGTAAGGAATTGATGCCGATTTTGGAAAAAGTGGCCGCCGCCTATGCGGATAAGGGCGTGCTGCTTGCTAAGGTCAATGTTGATGAGAATAAATTCATTGCCTCTCAATTTCAGGTACGGTCGATCCCAACGGTTTATGCGATGTTTCAAGGGCAGCCGGTCGCCGACCTGTCACCGGCCCGAACCGAACCGCAAATAATCCAGATGATTGACCGGTTATTGGAACAATTACCAGTGCAGGGTGCGCCCGACGATCCTATGGCGGATGTCGAACCTTTGGTCGCAGCGGGGGAGGAATTGCTGCTGAGCGAGGGCGGGGCGGAAAAAGCCTATAGCCTGTTCACCGATGCCATTGGCGTCGTTCCCGGTCATTGCGGTGCGCTGTCCGGATTGATCCGGTCGTTGGTTTTGCTCAACCGGTTGGAGGAAGCGGCGGCGATATATGATAGCCTGGATGAAGAGATTAAGCGCGACCCCGCATTGGAACGCGCCCGCGCCGCAGTCACCATTGCCGCCGAAGCAGTGGATCCCGATGAGCTGATCGCGCTTCAGCAAGCGGTGGAGGCCAGCCCCGCTGATCATCAGGCGCGGTTTGATCTGGCGGGTGCACAAATGGCGGCAGGCAACAGGGACGCGGCGGCAGAGGCGTTGCTGCATATCATCGCGGCGGACCGCGAATGGAATGAGGGCGCTGCGCGGGCGAAATTGTTGGAGATATTCGAAATGATTGGCCTGTCCGACCCTTGGGTATCGTCGATGCGGCGTAAATTATCGGCCATATTGTTCGGATGAGCGTCAAGCGTATCTCGATTTTTCCGCTGACCGGGGCGATATTATTTCCCTCGATGCAATTGCCGCTGCATATTTTCGAACCGCGATACCGCGCTTTGGTCAGCGACGCCATGGCACGGGACCGGAAAATCGGTATGATCCAGCCGCTGTCCGGCAGCCAGCAACTCTATAAAATCGGATGTCTTGGCCGTATTGAGGAGGTCGAGGCGCTGGAGGATGGGCGCTATAATCTGATCCTAGAAGGGTTGCAGCGTTTTGAGGTGGTCCGCGAACTGGATGTCACAACCGAATTCCGTCAGGTAGAGGCGCAGCTTTGGGAGGAGGATGAACTGGCAGAAGTCCTCTCGATTGCCGAACGCGCTTCGCTCGAAATGGAATCGCGCAAATTTGCCGAGGCACAGGGCTATGCCGTCGACTGGAATTCGGTAAGCCAATTAGATGATTATTCTCTCGTCAACGCCATTGCACAGATCGCCCCCTTTGATTCCGCAGCCAAACAGGCTCTGCTTGAGGAGAAAGGTTTAGGAAACAGGGCGGATTTGATTGTCCAGATGATGGAGTTTTTCGGCCGCCATGATGGCGATGATAACCGGGTCACCCTGCAATAGGCGGAAAAACAGCGGTATGGACAAGATAACAGCAACTGCGATAATTGCCGGCGGCAAAGGGAGACGCGCGGGCGGGAATAAAGCTGGCTTGATTTTGGCCGGAAAAACCCTGTTTGATCATGCCGCCGCTCTGGCACGGGGGTATACCGACAGGTTGCTGCTTGTTGTGCGCGATGACAGTGCGGATATGGCCGTTTGCGATATGGAACGCATTTACGACTGTGAAGGGATAAACGGTCCACTGGCCGGGATTGCCGCCGCGCTCGATTGGGGAAATGCCAATGGGTGTACGCATATATTGGCGCTGGCCTGTGACACGCCTTTTTTACCAGCGGATCTTTTGACGGGGCTTTATGCGGCGGATGATGGCCGCAGCGCGGTATTTGCCCAATATGATGATCGTTTGCAGCCGCTGGCATCGCTTTGGCCGGTATCGGCGCAGGCGCAGCTGCCAGCTTATATCAGCAGCGGGAAAATGTCGGTTATCGGCTTTGGCGAACATATCGGTCTGATAGGCGCGGCTTGGCCGCAAACTGCGGTGAATCCATTTTTCAATATCAATGATGCGGATGACCTTTTCCAGGCCGAGCAGATGTTTATGTTGCACCTGCGAAATGAATCGGGTTAGAAGCAGGTATAAGTCCCTCTCCCGGAGCTTTCATTTTGCGCATCGCCGTTATCGACGAAAATGCCGCCCGTGCGGCTATAATCGAACAGGGCCTGTCTGAGGCCGGTGAGACAGAAGTCTTTGTGATTTCGGAACGGCACGGTCTGGCCCGTGCGATAGAGGCGTTGGATCCCGATGTCGTGCTGATTGATCTCGGCAATCCTTCACGCGATATGTTGGAGGAATATTTTGCCGTGAGCCGCGCGGTGGCCCGGCCGGTTGCCATGTTTGTCGACCAATCCGATGACGAGTCCATCGGCAATGCAATTGAGGCGGGTGTGTCGGCTTATATTGTGGACGGGATGACATCGGCACGGATCAAACCAATCCTCAATCTGGCTGTTCGGCGTTTCAAGGCATTTTCGCGGCTGCAAAATGAACTTCAGCAAGCACGCAGCGAATTGGCCGATCGTGATATTATTGAAAAAGCGAAAAAACTGTTGATGAAAAAACGGGGGCTGGCCGAACCCGATGCGCACGCAATGCTGCGCAAATATGCGATGAACAGCAACAAAAGACTGGCCGATGTTGCCGATGCGATTTTGATGGCAGAGAATATGTTGGGGGGCGAATGATATGACGGACCGGCTGACCATAGGTTTCCTGCCGCTTGTGGATGCAGCCCTGCCGATATTGGCACAGGAGCTTGGGTTTGCGGAGGAGCAAGGCCTGACGCTGGAATTCATCCGTGATGTCAGCTGGGCTTCGGTGCTGGACCGGTTGCTTTATGGCCATAGTGATTTTGCCCATATGCTGGCCCCGCTTGCAATCGCGGCGACACTGGGCCGGGGGCGTCCGGCGAAAGCGCTTTCGGTGCCTTTCGTGCTTGGGCTGAATGGCAATGCTGTCACTATGTCGCTTGACCTTGCGGACAAAGTAGCAGGCAGGGATGGTCTGGGTCTGCCCTATGAGGTTGGCGCAAAGTTGAAGCAAGAGGCGCTGCTGCGCAAGGCGGCGGGACGCAAGCTCCGCTTTGGCGTTGTGCACCGTTATTCCAGCCATAATTATAAACTGCGTTATTGGCTCGCCGAATGCGGCATCCATCCTGATAGTGATATTGATATTGTCACCATTGCACCGCCCTTTGCCGCCGATGCGCTTGCCAGTGATGAAGTTGACGCGATTTGTGTCGGGGAACCGTGGAACAGCGTCGCAGTGGAGCGCGGGGTGGGCCGGATCACTTTGGTTACTGCGCAAATCTGGCGCCGGGGCGTCGAAAAAGTGTTGGCTATACCGACTGAAAAGCTCGCAGAGAAAAAAGAACAGACCGAAAGATTGATCCGAGCGTTGCACCGTGCAGGGCGCGATTTTATCAATCCCGATCATTGGGACCGCAACGCCGCGATATTGGCGCGCAGCGAATATCTGGACGGGTCCGGTGTGTTGATCCGCAGGGCGATTTCCGACCATATCATGCTGCGCAGCGGCGCCGAGCCTTTGCATATTCCCGATTTCATGTTCCAATACCGTGAAGCGGCGAATTTCCCTTGGGTCAGCCAAGCAGCATGGCTTTATTCGCAAATGTTGCGCTGGGATGGGCTTTCCTATGATGCGCAGCAACAAAAGCAAGCGGAAGCGGTGTTTCGTCCCGATATATACCGAAAAGCCCTGGCCGATATGGATGCGCCCATGCCGTCGGCCAATGCCAAGGTAGAGGGCGGTGTGCAAGGGCCGCTGGCCGTTGGTGCCTCACAAGGCGCGCTAACGCTTGGCTCCGATCCCTTTTTTGATGGACGCGCCTTTGACCCGGATCAGATGGAAAGCTATTTGCGCAATCTGCCTAAAAATTAGGCATTGTGCGATGCAAAAAATATCTTGCCTTATATTTGTGCATGACTATAGATGATTCGGCAGGGTGAAAACCCTCCTAGATAAATCACCATACTGTCCAACGGGGGGCAGAAGCGGTGGAAAGCAATAGCATGGATGGCAATGGCGCCGCCCGACCAGCCCAAACAGGCTGCCGTCGAGGCGGTTTTTTTTCGTCCGGCATAAATTTCCTCCGTTTTTGTCACGGCAAAAAGGAATTAAATTATGAAAAGCAACCGGCGTAATTTTCTATTATTGGCAGCGTGCAGTTTGGCGCTTGCCGCGTGTGGCAGTGGCGGTGATAAGCCATCTGGAGACAATGTAACCGCAGCAAAGGTTGATGGCGCGGTTGAAAAGCCGGTTTTGAAACTGGGCTTCATTAAACTCACCGACATGGCGCCGCTGGCCATTGCCAAGGAAAAAGGGTTTTTTGCCGAAGAGGGCCTGAATGTGACCCTGGAGCCGCAGGCGAACTGGAAAGTGCTGCTCGACGGCGTGATTGGCGGGCAACTGGACGGGGCGCATATGCTTGCCGGACAGCCTTTGGCCGCGACGATTGGCTATGGCACAAAGGCCGACTTAATTGCCCCCTTGTCGCTTGATTTGAATGGCAACGCCATCACCCTGTCCAACGCCGTATATGCCAAAATCGAGCCAACATTGAAAAAAGGCGCCGATGGCAAAGTCGAGCATCCGATCAGCGCCGCCGCGTTGAAGCCTGTCATTGCCGAATATAAGGCAGCCGGTAAGCCGTTCAAAATGGGCATGGTATTTCCGGTTTCGACGCATAATTATGAACTGCGCTATTGGTTGGCCGCAGGAGGCGTTAATCCCGGCTATTACACGCCCGGCGATGTTGGCGGGACCGTAGGGGCCGAGGCACAGCTTTCGGTGACTCCGCCGCCGCAAATGCCCGCCACGATGGAGGCGGGAACAATTGACGGCTATTGTGTGGGCGAACCTTGGAACCAAGCTGCCGTGCAAAAGAAAATTGGTGTTCCGGTCATCACTGATGATCAGATTTGGAAGAAGAATCCTGAAAAAGTATTGGGCCTGAAAAAAGAATTTGCCGAAAAATATCCAGCGACCACTGCGGCGCTTTTACGGGCGGTTATCAAGGCGCAGCAATGGTTGGACGCCGATAATGGCAAAAACCGCGCCGAAGCGGTGAAAATATTGTCGCAGCCCAATTATGTGGGGGCGGACGAAGCGGTGATCGGCGCGTCAATGACCGGCAAATTCACCTTTGCGCAGGGCGACACCCGCGATGCGCCAGATTTTAATATCTTCTTCCGCGATTTTGCTGGCTATCCATATTATTCAGATGCGGTTTGGTATCTGACGCAAATGCGGCGTTGGGGCCAGATTGCCGAGGATAAGGACGATCAATGGTATTTTGATACCGCAAAGGCGGTTTACCGTCCTGACCTGTATCTTGCCGCCGCCAATAAACTGGTCGCAGATGGTGTCATTCCCAAAGGATCAGTGCCTGAAACTGATGGATTTAAGGGTGAGCAATCGGGCTTTATCGACGGCGTCACTTATGACGGCAAAGCGCCCAACGCCTATCTTGCCAAATTTACGATCGGTTTGAAAAAAGGCCAAAGCGTCAGCGCCGCCGGCGTTAAATAAGTATATAGATTGAAAAGGAGCGATGGCATGGCAACGGCCATTTTGAACAGTATAAAAGAAGACGCAGCAGCAGATGCAGCCACCCAAGCGGTTAAGAACGATGTCGCCGAAGCCGCGGGTGCCAGCAGCGATGCTGGAAAAGCGGACAAGCCATCGTTCCTTCAATCGAAAATTATCGAAGAATTAGGCCCTCAATTAAAGGCGTTCATGGTGCCGGTTTTCGGAATATTGGCCTTTCTTGCCATATGGGCGGCACTTGCTCCGGCGGTGGACACATCATTAGGTAATTTGCCCGGCCCGGTTGAGGTCGGCGAACAGGGCGTGGCTTTGTATAAAGAATGGTCCGCCACACAGGCCGATAAAGCGGCATTTTATGAGGCGCAGGAGGCCCGCAATGCCGCCGCCGTCGCTGCGGGCGGTCAGGTGCAGGATTTTGAATATGCCGGTGCACCGACTTTCCTTGATCAGATTTGGACATCGCTTAAAACCGTAGCGCTGGGATTTTTCCTTGCCACTTTGTTTGCGGTGCCCATTGGCCTTGTTTGCGGGCTTTCCAAAACCGTCAATGCTGCGATTAACCCGCTGGTGCAAATCATGAAACCGGTTAGCCCGCTGGCCTGGCTTCCGATTGTGACCATGGTGATTTCGGCGACAATCACCAGGCCTGACCCGGCGTTGCCCAAAGCTTTTGTGATTTCCGCTATTGTGGTGATGCTATGTTCGCTTTGGCCGACCCTGATCAACACGACCGTGGGGGCGGCCTCGATTGACCGGGACTTGCTGAATGTGGGCCGTGTGCTGCGCCTTGGTTGGTTTGCAAAGCTGACCCGGTTGATCCTGCCTTCGGCGCTGCCCTATATTTTCACCGGAATGCGGCTATCGCTGGGTGTGGGCTGGATGGTGTTGATCGCAGCGGAAATGCTTGCGCAAAATCCCGGTCTTGGCAAATTTGTCTGGGATGAGTTCCAAAATGGATCTTCGCAATCGCTCGCTCGGATCATGTTCGCAGTGATTGTTATCGGCCTTATCGGCTTCATGCTCGACCGGATCATGATGTATATGCAAGCGCTGGTCGCCAAGAACTGCACTATTTGATGGAGGCGGCCATGACCAAAAATAACATCCTCTCCCTGTCTAATGTGTCAAAAAGCTTTTCCGACGGCAAATCGGTCACCCATGTGCTCGACCGGGTCAGTCTTGATGTCGAAGAGGGCGAATTTATTGCGATACTGGGCTTTTCAGGTGCGGGTAAAACCACGCTGATCAACTGCATAGCCGGGTTGGAAGAGGCCGATAGCGGTGATGTGCTGGTCAAGGGTGTGGCCTGTGATGGGCCGGGCAAGGACCGGGGCCTTGTCTTTCAAAGCTATTCGCTTTTCCCCTGGCTGTCGGTGGAAGCCAATGTCGCGATGGCGGTGGAGGCGGTGCATAAGGATAAAAGCAGGGAAGAACAGGCTGCATTGATCCGGCAGAAAATTGACCTTGTCGGGTTAAGCCATGCAATGGACCGCAAACCGGCGCAGCTGTCCGGCGGTATGCGGCAACGTGTATCGGTGGCCCGGGCGCTTGCTATGGAACCGGAAATATTGCTCATGGATGAGCCGTTGTCGGCGCTCGATGCACTGACCCGCGCAAAGTTGCAGGACGAGATTGACCGTATCCGTGAAGAGGAAAACGTACGATCGTTCTGGTCACCAATGATGTTGACGAGGCGCTGTTGCTGGCCGACCGGGTCGCGGTTATGACGCCTGCGCCTGCCGCGACCATCGGTCAGATTTTTAATGTCAATCTCGCCCGTCCGCGCACCCGCGCCCTGTTCAATGATAGTGAGGATTATAAGACGCTGCGCAACAAGATTGTCGGGTACCTTGATGCATTGAACCAAGGGCAAAAGGCGCAAGCGAATGATTATGGCGACTTGCCCAATGTCACTCCGCTGGATCTATCTTCGCCGCGCAAGCCAAAACCAAGTGAAAAGCAATTGCCGCAGGCCTATCTGGATGCAGCGCACAGCCCGATTGAGCGCCGCTATCTGGAATTTTTCAACCTGAAAAAAATTTACCCCACCCCCAAAGGTCCGCTGACCGTTGTGGAGGATGTCAATATATTGATGGATAGGGGCGAGTTTATTTCGCTGATCGGGCATTCGGGTTGCGGCAAATCGACAGTATTAACCATGGCGGCTGGGCTAAACGAAATATCGGGTGGCGGCATTGTGCTTGATGGCCGCGAAATCGATGTGGCGGGACCGGACAAAGCAGTTGTATTTCAGGCACCCTCGCTCATGCCATGGTTGACCGCAAGGGAAAATGTCAGCCTTGGCGTGGAACGGGTTTATCCCCATGCCAGCCGGGTAGAACGGCGGGACATCGTTGAATATTATCTTGAACGTGTCGGGCTTGGCGATGCCATGGACAAACGCGCTGGCGATATGTCGAACGGAATGCGGCAACGTGTCGGTATTGCCCGCGCCTTTGCGCTATCACCCAAGCTGCTGCTGCTTGATGAACCTTTCGGAATGCTCGACAGCCTGACCCGATGGGATTTGCAGGATGTGCTGATCGAGGTGTGGAACCGCACCAAGGTGACAGCGGTCATGGTCACCCATGATGTCGATGAGGCGATTTTGCTCGCGGATAAAGTGGTGATGATGACCAACGGCCCGCACGCCACTATTGGCAAGGTGTTGGAGGTGGACTTGCCCCGTCCGCGCGACCGAAAGGCGTTGCTCGAACATCCAAAATTCTACGCATATCGGCAGGAAGTGCTCAATTTCCTTGAGGAATATGAACATGGCCATGCCGGCAAAAGCTCTCAAAAGGAGACAGAGGCCGCCTGATGAGCAAGGCATGAGGGAGGGGAGAACCAAAGCCAAGATGAGGAAAAAGCATATGAAAAAAGGGTTTCAGGGAAAATTTTGCTTTGCGCTGCTTTCGGGGGCTGCGCTACTTATACCGGGTCTTGCCCATGCAAAACGGGTGATCCAGTTGCGATTGCAAAAGGCGTCACGCTCGATCCAATTTTCGACGCGACATTGCGCTATGAAGGCGTGGACCAACCGGCCACCGATGCCGATGCGCTGACCGTTCGCCTGCGTTCGGGGTTGGAAATTGCATCGAACGGTTTCTCTTTCCTTGCCGAAGCCGAAGGAACGCTGGCTCTTGTTGGCGACTATAATGACACCAATCCAGGCAATGGCGTGGAACCTTATTCGGTGGTTGCCGACCCGGAATCGATCGAGTTGAACCGGATACAGGTGCAATATGCCAATAAAAATTTCGGCCGCATCACAATTGGCCGTCAGAAAATCAATCTGGATGACCAGCGTTTTGTCGGCTCGGTCAGCTGGCGTCAGAATGAACAGACATTTGACGCCGTCAGTGCCAATATAACCGCGCTGAAGCCCATTACGCTGGAAGGCGTATATGCAATCTCGCAGCGCACCATTTTTGGCAGCGAGGCTGGTCCCCGTGCGGCTTTTGACGGCGATATGGTGTTCTTGGGCGCTTCGGCCGATGTCGGACCGTTCAAGCTGAAGGGTTTTTCATATCTGATTGACTATGACTTAAGCGAACCTGTGGCTGCCACATCGACACAAACCTATGGCGGCATGGTATCGGGCAAGATTAAATTGGGCGACAAGGCATCGGTTGATCTGCGCGCACGTTATGCGGTCCAGAAAGATTATGGCGGCAATCCCGGCAATTATTCGGTGGACTATATCGATGGCAGCATCGGCACCAGCCTTGCCGGATTCACCCTGACGGCTGGTTACGAAAATCTGGGTTCCAATGGAGCCGGTGCACGCTTCCAAACGCCGCTTGCCACTTTGCACAAATTTAACGGTTTTGCCGACCTGTTCCTGTCCACCCCGCCGCAGGGGTTGGAGGATAAATATGCCACTATCGGCTATAAAATCCCGCTTCTGGGCGGGATTAGCACGGCGGTAACCTATCATAATTTTGACAGCGACAAAGGTGGCATTTCCTATGGCGACGAATGGGATGCCAGCGCCGCTTTTAAGCTGGGACCGCTGAATGCCCTGATCAAATATGCCAATTATAATGCCGATCTATTCGGCGTCGATACCAAGAAGCTGTGGTTGCAACTGGGCTATAGTTTCTAACAGAAAGTGGAAGAACAGCATGAATGCGCCTGTCAATATTGATCCCCAAACGGGAGATAGCAAAGCCGAACATCTGGTTGTTATCGGCAATGGTATGGCGGGGTGCCGGGCGGTGGAGGAAATCATCGCCCGTGATCCCGGTCGCTATCGCATCACCATTTTCGGGGCCGAACCCCGGGTCAATTATGACCGCATCATGCTGTCTCCCGTTCTTGCCGGCGAGAAGAAATTTGAAGACATCATCATCAATGATCAGGCTTGGTATGATGATAATGACATTGAATTGGTCAGCGGTGATGCCGTCATTGCGATCAAGCGCGGTGCCAAAGAAGTGGTTAGCGCATCAGGGCGGGTGACGTCTTATGACCGATTGTTGATTGCCACTGGATCCGATCCGTTCATCATTCCGGTGCCGGGTAAAGATTTGGCCGGCGTTGTGACCTTTCGCGATCTTGACGATGTGGATAAAATGCTCGCTGCGGCTGATGCCGGAACGGCAAAGGGCGGCGGCAAGGCGGTGGTTATTGGCGGCGGGCTATTGGGACTGGAGGCGGCGCACGGGCTTAACCTGCGCGGTATGGATGTCACCGTCATCCATTTAATGCCGACATTGATGGAACGGCAATTGGATGAGGCGGCAGGCTTCCTGCTCAAAAGCGAGCTTGAGGGGCGCGGGCAAAATATCCTGACCGAAGCCAATACCGCTGCGATTATCGATGCGGGCGATGGCCGGGTGGAGGCGGTGCAGCTATCCGATGGCCGCAGCATAGCCGCCGATATTGTCGTGATGGCGGTCGGCATTCGTCCTAATGTCCGGTTGGCGCAAGAGGCCGGGCTGGATGTTGAGCGCGGGATATTGGTCGATGATTATATGGTCACCAGCGATCCTGCGATATTGGCGGTTGGCGAATGCGTGCAGCATCGCGGCGCCTGTTACGGCTTGGTTGCGCCGCTTTGGGATATGTGCCGCGCCCTTGCCGATGCGACCACCGGCACCGTGACGGCTGGCTATCAGGGGTCGGTGACATCCAACCAAGCTGAAAGTGTCCGGCATCAACCTATTCAGCCGCCGGGGATTTTCGGGCTGGTGAGGATGCGAAGACATCGTCATGCGCGATGCATCGCGCGGCGTGTATAAGCGCGT
>JAAURJ010000029.1 GCA_012032285.1 Sphingomonadales bacterium | reverse complement strand
GTCTTTATTTTCGCTCCATGGCCCCAATGCGCGATATAAGTCCAGCCTTTGACTGGCTTTTTGGCGTGAACAATTTCGCATTCGCCGCCGTGACCAGCCCCGATGCAAGCGTATTTTCCGGCAGGCTGGATTCAACCGATACCCATGTGACGGGGCTGCCGGTGACCATCTGATATTTGGCGCGGACATAGCCAGATTTGCCGCCAACTTCGACGCCGCTATGGGTTAATTGAAACTCCGCAGTCCGGCCTTTGCCGGAAATCACATCGGCGCTAAGCGTTGCGTCTTTGCCAAAACGTTGCAACCTGCCATCGCGGTATAGCCCAAGCCCGCCAATGCCCATGCTCGGCCCGACGTGCATGACATCCAGCCCCCAGGGTGCAAGCTCATGATATTTGCTATTTTGGACAATGGTTTGCAGCGCGGGTTCCCGCGTCATTTTGCCAAACACATCGGCAACGGCGCGCTCGTCCAAATAGATGCGGTAACCGATCAGTTCATTTTCCCAGCCAATACCTTCATAGGGAAAATATTTGTTACCGATTTTATGGCTTTCGGGCACAGTAATCGAAGATACCGGAACATAAGATTTGCTGTCTGTATCCATAGCCTCCGCGATGCGAAGATCGACCTGCGCCACTGCTGTTTTTTTTACATTTGCCTCGGCCTGCTTATCTTCGCTGGCCATCGCGCCACTCGACAGTAAGGCGGCACCGGCAATCAAGGCAGTGATCAGCAATAGGCCGATGCCGCCCCCGCGCTTCATTTCAAATCCCCGATGGTCAGATGATCCATATCATCATAATCAACATTATCGCCGGCCATCGCCCAGACAAAGCCATATGCCCTTGTCCCGACGCCGAAATGCACCGACCATGGCGGCGAGATCACGGCCTCTTCATTGCCGACCACTATAGGACGCAGATTGTCGGGTTCTCCCATGAAGTGAAAAACTCGGTCTTCAGCTGTCATGCCAAAATACATATAAATTTCTGACCGCCGTGCATGGCGATGGGGCGGCATGGTATTCCATATACTGCCGGTATCCAGAAAGGTTACCCCCAATGCCAGCTGCGCCGATTCGCACACCTCTGGAACAATGAGCTGGTGAATGCTGCGCCGGTTGGCCGTTGCAACCTCTCCGCGCTCAAGTATATTGCCGTCTGAAAGGGTGATTTTTTTCGTCGGATAGATTTGATGGGCAGGCGCACTGACCAAATAATAGCGTGCACCGGCACCGCCAAAAATGACATCGCCCGTCCCCTTGCCAACATATAGGCATTCGTGCGTTGCAAGATCATAGACCGTGCCATCGGCGGTTACAGTGCCGGGCAGGCCAATGTTGATAATCCCGATCTCACGCCGATCAAGAAACGGGCGTCCAGCAGCAGAGGGCGGTTCGGATTGTTTCGGAAGGTGAATCGGAGCATCGGCAACCGCCGCGCCGCCAATCATCAAACGTTCTCCAAAAGAGTAGTGTAGGGTGACTTCGCCAGCGACGAATAGCGATGATGCAAGAAAACGGTCCCGCAACTCATCGTTGCTGATGCCCGCCATATCCCGCGGATTCATACCATGATGATTGAATTTGATCATTATTTGTAGAAATCCTCTCAATTTGACTTTAACAATGATCGAAAATGAGCGCAACGTAAAATTTCACTTATGCGAAAGTTCGTTGACACCGGTGTCTTTATGCGACATTTTCGCGCAGGGAGAGAGCGGTAAGTTTTTAATATGCTTGCGGCGTTTGACGGCCTGCTATTCTATGTGTGGCCGTCAAAAACAGGAAAGGGATGGATGATATGAAGATATGGGTTTGCAATGCGGCACCGCTATGCGCGATTTTGATTGCAGGAGCGCCAACCCCCTTAAATGCTCAAGCGAATAGTGCAGAGGCGCAGATGCCTGCCATATTGACCGACCCGGCGGTTATGCGCGACTATCCGCTCCCCGATTACAGCTATGCTGGCTATGGTTTTGGCCTGGAGGCTATCCCAAGCGATCCGGGCACGATCATAAATGTTACCGACCATGGTGTCGTTCCTGATGATGGTAATGACGATGCAAAGGCTGTGCTTAAGGCTTTGGCCGCTGCTGATACCGTCACGGGCCGGGTCACGATTCGGTTTCCAAAAGGCCGAATTCAGATCGGTGAGGTGATTCCCATAACACGCAGCGAGATTATACTCGACGGGGCTGGCGAAGGTCAGGGGGGAACGGAACTTTATTTCCCCCGTCCGCTTAAGATTGTCGACAAAAGCGGTAATCAGGATGAACTGCGCGAATATTTGAAACGCGAAGACAAATATCAGCGCGAACCGGACCAGAATATTGACGCGCTTTTTACCGAATATAGCTGGTCAGGCGGGTTTCTGTTTATCGGCCCCAAAGGAACAAGGCCGGTTTCCTATGACGGGGAAAAAGACAAGCGCGACCCTGTGTTGACGGTTGCAAGCAAGGGAAAACAGTTTGACCGCGTCCTTCAAGTTGAAAATGCAAAAGCATTAAAGGTCGGGCAGGTCGTGCAGCTACAATGGTTTTCCGGCGACGGGGCGGACAGCGCGATACTCAAATCCCTTTATGGCGATGTCAGCAAATGGAACGCAGCTCAGACTGAAAAGTCGCTTGAGCTTAACATTGGGTCGCATCACTGGACCTTTCCGAACAGGCCCGTCGTTGGTCAATCAACGCGCATTAGAGCGATCAAGGGGAATAATATCACGCTGGGCGATCCGCTGCTCCACAATGTGTCGGCAAACCAGCCTGCGGTGGTTGCCCAATGGGACCATTTGACCCAAGTTGGCGTGCAGAATATGCGTCTGGCCTTTCCGGATAATCCATGGTTCGGCCATCATCTTGAACAAGGGTATAACGGAATTTATATGACCGGGCTGTTCGATGGCTGGGCAAAAAACCTTGTTATCCACAATGCCGATAGCGGCATATTAACCGATAATGCCGCATCGCTGACGATTGCCAACATCACGACAACCGGCGAACATAAAGCGCATTATTCGGTGCACATCGGTGCCGTTCATAATGTCCTGGTAAAAGATCTGCGCGTTGAAAATCCGGTCATTCATCCGGTAAGTGTCAATACAAGGTCGAGCAGGTCCGTCTACCAACGTGCGGTTGTTTTGCGCGATGCCATCCTTGACCAACATAGCGGTTCCAACCACCAAAATCTGTTCGATCAATTAACGCTGCATATAAAACCTAAAATGCTTGGCGCTGGGCGCTGGACTTACCGTTTATGGGAAGGGGGCGGCGCATCCTATTGGAAACCGGGTCACGGTCTTATGAATACGGTTTGGAATGCCCGGCTCCAAATCGGCGAAGGCCCCGCTGCGGATGATAGGGTGAAAATTACAAGCGGGCTTGAAGGTCCGGGGGCGCGGATCATCCGGCTATACGGCAACCGTCCGCTGGACATCAGCTATACGCCAACAGCCTATATTGAAGACACCAACGATATAGCGACAAGCGTTCCGTCGCTTTATGACTATCAATTGGCAAAACGCAAAAAGAAATAAACGCCGCATTTAACCGCCATTGCAAATGGCTGACAAATTTATTTGATACCGGTGTCTCTCACCACATTCATCGTGCCGAAGAGGAATATATTTTGAACCCTGACCCGAATTTGGTTTTGACTGCTAAAATTTTTGTCGATGCCCGCCGCGACGGGCGGCAGGTAACCCGCTATCCCGGTGTTATGCCTGAAACAATGGAAGACGCTTATGCCATTCAGGACGACGCCATCCGTCTTTCCAAAAAGCCGATAGGGGGTTGGAAAGTAGGCCGGATCGCGGACAGGCTAAGCGATAAATTTGGCACCAACCGGCTCGCCGGACCGATCCTGTCGCCTATGATTGTCGATGCCAATGAACAAACGGACCCTGTCATGCCTATCCTGCAAGGGTTTGCCGCTGTCGAGGCCGAATTGATGCTCCGTATTGGCAGCGCGATCCCCGCAGGAACAAGCGTGGCGGGCATAGCAGAACATATTGATGAAGTCCGTTTCGGGTTCGAAATTGCAAGCTCTCCGTTTCCTGAAATAAACGAACATGGTCCTGCCGTGACGGCTTCTGATTTTGGGAATAATTTCGGATTGGTGCTTGGCCCGCATATTGCGGATTGGCGGGCGCACGATCTTATCAATGCCCCTGTTTCATTGTCGATAGAGGATGAAGTGGTGGGAACAGGCAGCTGCGCCTCCATGCTTGACGGACCCTTTGGCTCTGTTGCTTTCCTTGCCGATCTGCTGTCGAGTCGCGGGATCGAATTGCCCGTAGGGACATGGGTTTCGACAGGCGCAATTACCGGCGTCCACCGGATCAATTCTGGGCAGCGTGCCAGCGCTGTTTTTGATCATAAATATGAAATCGCCTGCCGCACGCGTGCATTCGCGCCTGCCGCAATCAAGGAGGGAGCAAGGCAATGACCAGCAAGACGCATATAGTTGAAAAAGTCGGGCGCTATCGCTGGTCGATTGTTGCGCTGCTGTTTTTGCCACAACGGTGAACTATATTGATCGAACAATGTTAGGGTTGTTAAAACCCGACCTTTCCGTGGAACTGGGCTGGACCGAGGATGATTATGGTAACATTGTAACAGCTTTTCAGGCGGCATATGCCTTTGGCTTTTTGCTTATGGGCTATCTTATCGACAAGCTCGGTCCGAAAATCGGGTATAGCATCGCCATAGCCGTATGGACAGTCGGCCATGTCATGCATGGCTTTTCATCATCAATTGCAGCTTTTATGGCTTCCCGTGTGGTTCTTGGTGTTGGTGAAGCCGGACATTTTCCGGCTGTGGTCAAGTCGAGCAGCTTCTGGTTCCCGCAAAAAGAGCGCGCCTATGCGATCGGCTGGGTCAATTCGGCAACGACCATCGGCGTTATCCTGACCGCTCCGACATTATGGCTGTTCATGGAATTTTTTGGTCTGGGATGGCGCGAAACATTCATCGTTACGGGCCTATTTGGTGTTTTGTTGCTCGGCCTGTGGTGGTGGCTGTTTTCCACTCCGCGCGAAACTGGCAAAGTCAGCGAAGGCGAGCTTGCATGGATTGAGCATGACCCGCCTGAATCAGTTGAGCAAGTTGGTTGGGGCAAGGTCGTTGGCCAGCGAGAGGCATGGGCTTTTGCGGCGGGCAAATTTCTAACCGATCCAGTCTGGTTCCTTATGCTGTTCTGGCTACCCAGCTATTTTAGCAGCACCTATAATGTCGACCTGAAGGTCGTTTTGCTGCCGATGATCGTCATGTACCTGCTTTCCGATGTGGGCAGCATCATGGGCGGGTGGCTCTCATCAAAACTGATCCAAAGCGGCCGCACGCCAAATTTCGCGCGCAAGATAACGATGATTGTTGCCGGGTTTTGTGTCACGCCGTTGCTTTTCGTTAGCGGCTTGGAAAATATGTGGCTTGCGGTTGCGCTTATCGGCCTTGCCCTTGCCGGACATCAGGCGTTTTCAACAAACCTGCTGTCGCTGCCGCCTGATATGTTCCCCAAAAAAGCGGTCGGATCGGTTATTGGTCTTGGCGGTTTTGCAGGTGGTATCGGAGGAATGATCATGGCCAAATCAACCGGGCTTGTCCTGGACGCTACAAAAGGCGATTACACGATAATCTTTGCAGCGTGCACCGTGGTTTATTTCATCGCTGTGGCAATAATTCACCTGTTGTCGCCGCGCTTGGAGCGTGCATCAATATAGGACTAGCGGGGAAAAGGGGGATGCCGATGCATCCGCCCTTGCCCGCGAACAGGGGCAGTTGCATCGGAAGGGGCAGTTGCAGCAGCGCGAACGACAAGCCGGTAAACTGCGCTGCGATCTTTATCGTTAAAACGCGAGCAATACCGCTAATTACCTGACAGTTGCGACCACCAAGTTTTGAGAAACGTGTAGGCAACACCTAACTGATGATAGGCTGTATCTTCGTTGCCGACGATGTTCACATAGGTATCAGGGCTTTCGGGACTGTAGTTTTCAATAACATAGGCATCAGGCAAAGCATCATTGCCCTTCAAGTAGTTGAGATAGCGCAAAGTCTCTTCAGGGTATTTTGTCTTAGTGTTATGGGGCGAAAAGATAATGACAACCTTATGGCCTTTGGAATGGCCCCATTTAATGGCATCCAGCACCCATTGCCGGTAGTTTTCTTCACGTCCAAAGACATAACCGGAGGGCGTATCGAGTGTGATGCCGTCTGATGCCGCAATGATTTCCTGAAAATCCGTACGAAGCGACACCGTGTTTTGCATCAGGGTGGGAATATTATCCTTGAAATTCTGGTATTCAAATGTTGGCAGGATTCTGGTCCCACTCTCTACGCCTGCTTTGCGGAAACTGGCGATCCAGTTTTTCCAATCGGCAACATCGGGCAAATTGTCCTCTGCAAAGGCATTAGCAGTGATATAGTCCGGGCGCAGACCAAGATTGTGGTAGTTTGACATATAGGCGTTTATCCAGCCGCCAGGGGAAGAGCCATCATTGCCAATTTCCACAGCCACCCGGCGACCGGCGAAAATTTTTATAATTTGATCCTTGGTCGTACTTTCCAGAGGACCCCAGCCGCTATGATGCAAGTATAAACCCCCACACAGGGCGCGATAGCTATCCGAGTTTGAATCGGTCGCCAAGCTGGCAATGCCACTGACGCCGCCTACATAGGATTTGGGCACTGGGTCCGCGCAGGAATTTGCTGCCGTGGTCGGGGCCGGGGCTGGGGCCGGAGGGGGGGCTGGCGCGGCAGTGTTGTTGGAGGGCGGTGAGAGCGCTGTGATGGGGGCGCTATCCGCACTGGTGGTTGAATCGCCGCCGCAGGCGGTAAGGAAAGCCGCGGCAGATATGGCTAGAATTCGGAGTGCGATGTTTGTCATCTGGGGTGGCTCCTCGCTGGTTTGACCGTTACACTTCTCATAATCAGCATTCACGCCATCAAGTTTCTATTGCTACCTTGGTGCCCGATCAAAACGAATGAGATCATCTGCCCCATAATATGGCGGAGCCGATAACGGGCAAAGGTGACAGAGTATTGCACTCTATAGGGATTATGGTGCGGATTACGGTGCGAATTACGGAGCAAGGACGCTTAATTCAAAAGGCTGCGCATCCTATAACTACGAAGGTCAATCAGGCAGCAGCAGCTTCGGATCGACCCGCGCATCATGCCATTTCATGCCCCAATGCAGATGCGGGCCGGTGGCTCTGCCGGTGGCCCCGACTTTGCCAATTACCTGACCCTGTTTCACCACATCGCCCGTTTTGACGAGCAGTTCGCTGCAATGCAGAAACGCGCTGTTGAGCCCCATGCCATGGTCGATCATCAGCAAATTGCCCTCCAGCGTGAAAGGCGCGCTGGCCGCCAAAATCACAACGCCGTCGGCGGGCGCGACAAAGGGGGTGCCGCCCGCAGCGGCAATATCCATGCCGCTATGATAGCTTCCGGCTTTGCCCTGATAGATGCGCTGCGCCCCGAAAAAGCCGGATAACCACCCCTTAATGGGCCAGATAAATTCCTGACGCCAACCGCCGCTGTCGTTATTTTGAGCGCGGGCGGCACCAATCTGCGCCAATTCTGCGCCGCGCCTGCGTTCAAATTCCGCGCTGGATTTCGCGCCGCCGCGATAGGGGGCATTGACATATTCCAGCCGCCAGTCGCCCGCCGCTATGGTCAGGCTTTTGCTTACCGTGCGGCCACTCGGCAATTGCGCGGTGACCATGGCGTTTGGGGCGGCATCGCGGTCAAAACCAATCAGGAAAAATCCGTCCGCTGCAACAGGCACAGATTGCCCGCCAAACAGGACGCTTTGAACGCCGGACGGTGCGCGCCCCAATAGCAGCCCGCCCTGCACCGGGGTGGAGGCGAACCAGAAATCGCTGCGCACCGCTTCGTTCGCAAGCTCGGTCCTGACGGGTGGGTTTTTAACAGATGGCGCCGTTGCCTGCGCCGCGCCAGATTGCGGCGGGGCCGCCGTGCAATTGGCGGCAAAAGCAAACAGCAGCGCAGCCGCAGCGGCCAGGCTTTTTTGCAGGGTTGTCATTTACTGGTCATGGCCTGCGCCGCTGCTTCGGCGCTGATATAGGCCTCTTGCCGGGCCACACTCCAATAGCGCAGATCCTCAAGCTCTATACGCTGTCCAGTGACCGCGCAAAGAACATGATCCCCCGCCGCCAGCATACGGGTATTATTGGCCATATAATGCAATTTGGCCAGACGGTTCCGATTTGACATCAACATCGGCCCTCTATGCCCCAGCCAATCTGAACAGGCAATGTAGGAGTCTGCATAAACGGCAAAAAAATCAGCCGAATAAATCGGCTTGATCGCCGGAAGCGGTGTTTTTTGGTGACTTTGGACTGGCTGGTTTTTCGGCCAAAGGTTTTGATGCAGGCTTAACCGCTTCGCCCGCCTCGTTTACCATCGCGCCAATATCACCGTCGATAAATCGCAGTGTAAAATGACCGGCTGCACGCGCCGCATCACGGGTCATCACGGTTTTGCCTGTGCTATCTGTCACCCTTGCAAACCCACGTTTCAGCGGCGCTTCGGGATGCAGGCTTTCCAACAAGCGGTGCGCCGCGATAAGCCGTTGCTGGCCATGAACCAAACGGCTTTCGAGCAGCGCACCCGACAAACGCATCGCGCCAAAAGCTTTCTGTTTCATTTCCAATGTTCGTTCCAACAACCGTGGGCCAAGCGCCCGTGACAATGGCGTGAAGGCTATGGCCGCGCCCGATAGACGCCGTTCCAGACCCCGACCGAGCCGTTCGCCCAGTTCATCGGAGCGTTGCTGCTGCGGCGCGGTCAATTCCGTCAATTTGGGCAAAAGCCGGCGCTGCGCCTCCAACCGTTCCGATGACTGGGTCCAATTTCGGCGGACCGCGCGATCAAGCCTAAGGGCATTTTGCCCCACCCGGTCCAATAGATCGGCCCGCACCGGCACCGCCATTTCAGCCGCGGCTGTGGGAGTGGGCGCCCGTAAATCGGCGGCAAAATCGCATAAGGTCGTATCGGTTTCATGGCCAACAGCGGAGATTAGCGGGATGCTGCAATGCGCCACGGCGCGGACCACCGCCTCTTCATTAAACGCCCATAAATCCTCAATCGAACCGCCGCCGCGGGCGACAATCAACACATCGGGGCGCGGCACCGGGCCGCCCTCCTGCAAGTCTGAAAACCCTTTCACCGCCGCCGCAATCTGCCCTGCTGCATTTTCACCCTGCACCAATACCGGCCAGATAATCACATGGCTGGGAAAACGGTCGCCTAACCGGTGCAAAATGTCGCGGATCACCGCGCCGGTGGGCGATGTCACGACGCCGATGACCGATGGCATAGCCGGAATTTTCCGTTTATGCTGCGGATCAAACAGCCCTTCTGCCGCCAGCCGCGCCTTCAGCTTTTCAAACAGGACGGCAAGCGCCCCTTCGCCCGCCAATTCCATCTGGTCGGCGACAATCTGATATTTCGACCGGCCGGGATAGGTGGTCAGTTTCCCGGTCAGCACCACTTCCAACCCGTCCTCTGGGGCAAAAGGCAGGCGGGCGGCATTACCTTTCCACATGACCCCGTCGAGCATTGCATTTTCGTCTTTCAGGCCGAAATATAAATGGCCCGACGCCGCCCGTTTGAAGCCCGATAGCTCGCCTTTCACCCGGACATAGCCGAATTGATCCTCCACCGCGCGTTTCAGCGATGCGGATATTTCCGACACCGTCAATGCTTGGGCATTGTCTCCGGCGCGATTTTCGGCGATAATATTGGTCAAAGGTCGCCCTAAAATAAGAAACAGGCTTTTCCGTCCGCATGGTGAAGGCGGAAAACACCGGTCAATGTTGATAGTGAACAGGAGGGCTTCATGGCTGACGGTGAGAATAATGTCAAAGACAGCAGCAGTAACAAGGCAGTATTTATTGCAATCGCAACCGCGCTGATCACGGCGGTCACAACGATCAGCGTCGCATATATAAACCGGGGCGCACAGAGCGCACTGCGCCTGAAAAACCAAAAGAGGGTAGCGCACCGCCAGTGGATCAGGAGCGGCAGGATAGCGGCCCGGAAAAGCCATCGCCATCTAGCGAGGATGACAAACCCATTGGCCTGATCAAACCGGTACAGCCTGCTTATACGAATCTGCGCGGCAATTGGACATCGGTTGATGGCGAATCGATGCAGATTGAACAGCAAGGATCGCAATTGATCATCCGCGCGGTCGGTATGGCCAATGGCGTCCCGATTTCGGCGCAGGGGACGGGTTCAGTCGACGGGAAAAATGCCAAATGGTTGATAGCGGCCAATTTGAACGGCAATAATTTGGAAATGGATTGTTCAGCACGCTTGACGTCGGCGGGTAATTCGCTTCAGGGAGCGTGCGACGTGCTGGGCCGGACCGTTCCTTTCATCTATAATAGATAAGGCAAAAAGGGATTGGGACAGGGCCGTAATAATCAACAGAAAGGCTTTATCCTGTCATGAATATCCTCCTCATCGGTTCGGGCGGGCGTGAACACGCGCTGGCATGGAAGCTGAAACAATCGCCTTTATGCGGCCGGCTTTTTGCCGCGCCCGGCAATCCTGGAATATATGAAGAAGCCGATGCCGCCGCGATTGACATTGCCGATCATGATGCCGTTGCCGCTTTTTGCAGCGAATATGATATTGGCCTGATCATTGTCGGCCCGGAGGCACCGCTGGTGGACGGGCTGGGCGATCATTTGCGCCGTGGCGGTTTTGCCGTTTTCGGCCCCGATAAAGCGCCCGCGCAATTGGAAGGATCAAAGGGATTTACCAAGGATTTGTGCACAAGAGCGGGCATTCCAACCGCCGGATATTCGCGTCATAGCGACAAGGCATCGGCGCTGGCGGCTTTGGCTGAATTTGACCTGCCCGTGGTGATAAAGGCGGACGGCCTTGCCGCCGGTAAAGGCGTGATTATCGCCGAAAACCAGCAGCAAGCCGAAGCGGCGATAGCGGATATGTTCGGCGGCGGTTTTGGCGATGCAGGCGCAGAGGTCGTTCTGGAAGAATTTATGACCGGTGAGGAGGCCAGCTTCTTCGCACTCACCGATGGCCGCACGATTGTCGCCTTTGGCAGTGCGCAGGACCATAAACGGGTTGGCGAAGGCGATACCGGCCCCAATACCGGCGGCATGGGTGCCTATTCCCCGGCACCAGTGTTAAGCGCCGCACTGGAACAGCAGGTGATGGACCGGATCATCCGGCCAACGGTGGAAACGCTGGGCAAAGAATCCATGCCTTATAATGGCGTGCTGTTTGCCGGATTGATGCTGACGGCGGACGGGCCAAAGCTGATCGAATATAATTGCCGCTTTGGCGACCCTGAATGTCAGGTGTTGATGATGCGGTATACCGGCGATCTCGCGGCGCTGATGCTGGCCGTGGCAAAGGGGGAATTGGCCGCTGCGGACAAACCCGAATTTGCCGACATGACCGCGCTGACCGTGGTGATGGCCGCCAATGGCTATCCTGGCACCCCGGAAAAAGGCGGGGCCATAGCGGGGCTGGAGCCGCAGGCGGGCGGCAAGATTTTCCACGCCGGAACCGCAATGCAGGACGGCAATCTGGTTGCCATAGGCGGACGTGTGCTGAATGTAACCGCTGTCGGCGCAAATGTGACCGCTGCACAAAAGGCAGCCTATGCGATGGTGGACCGTGTCGATTTTCCCACCGGATTTTGCCGCCGCGATATTGGCTGGCGCGAAGTGGAGCGCGAAATGCAAAGCGAAGTGGAAAGCGGTGGGCGAATTTAGGATCAGGATTTAAGGTCAGGCCCATCATCCTTGTTGGATTTATCCTACAATTCTGGGCCGGAATGGCGGAGAAAAAAGGCTTCCTTGGTGTAAACTTTGTAAACTTAGGACCAAGATAATCCATTCATCCCCGCCCGGCCCAATGGGCGTGGGTGATCGCCACGGCAAGCGCATCGGCGGCATCATGCCCGGACAGCTTCACCCCCGGCAATAATATGGCGAGCATGGCCTGCACCTGCTCTTTTTGTGCATTGCCCACGCCGACAACCGCTTTTTTGACCAGCCGGGTTGCATATTCGGATACCGGAACCCCGCCGCGCGATGCGCCCAGCAG
The DNA here is from genome assembly GCA_012032285.1 of Sphingomonadales bacterium. Classification (GTDB taxonomy): domain Bacteria; phylum Pseudomonadota; class Alphaproteobacteria; order Sphingomonadales; family Sphingomonadaceae; genus Sphingorhabdus_B. Next base: position 24,406 of record JAAURJ010000029.1, on the reverse strand, counting down.
GACAACGCCGCGCGCTTGCCCCAATTTCAGGGTGCTTTGCGGGTTTTTGTTGACGAACACTTCCTCCACCGCGACCGCATCGGGGGCATATTGAATGATTATGTCTTTCAATTCCAGATCAAGCTGTAACAAGCGGGAAGCCAGCGGCATTTTCGCGTCTGTTTTAATCTGACCATTGGCAATATGCGACAGCCGGTTGCCTTCGCTGCGGATCACGCCCCAGCCGGTGGAGGCAAGGCCGGGGTCAAGACCAAGGATCACCGCCATTCACGCATATTCCCGCATTGCGAGCAGGCGTAAATTCAACCCAGCTTCTCCATAATCTCGTCGCTAATGTCATAATTGCCCCAGACGGTCTGGACATCATCATCATCCTCAAGCGCATCGATCAGCTTGATCAGCGTCGCCGCGTCCTTTTCATCCACTGGCGTCAGCATATGGGGTTTCCAAACCAGCTTCACCTCTTCGGCCTCGCCCAGATCGCCCTGCAACTTGCCGGACACTTCGTGCAAATCTTCCATGCTGGTGAAGATTTCATGGGCATCGTCATTGCTGCTAATATCACTCGCGCCCGCCTCCAATGCGGCCATCAGCACATCATCCTCGCTGCCTGCGCTCGCCGGGTAGAGGATCAGGCCAAGCCGGTCGAACCCGTGCGCCACCGCTCCCGATGCCGCAAGGTTGCCGCCATTTTTGCTGAACGCGGTGCGGACATTGGTCGCGCTGCGGTTGCGGTTATCGGTCAGCGCTTCGACAATGATCGCGGTGCCGCCGGGGCCATAGCCTTCATAGCGCACTTCTTCATAATTTTCGTCATCGCCGCCCAATGCCTTGTCAATCGCCCGCTGAATATTATCCTTTGGCATGGACTGCGCCTTTGCCGCGTTAATCGCCAGCCGCAACCGCGGGTTCATATCGGGATCGGGCAGCCCCATTTTGGCCGCAACCGTAATTTCACGGCTCAGTTTGGAAAACAGGTTGGAGCGCTTTTTGTCCTGTGCGCCCTTACGGTGCTTGATATTTGCGAATTTGGAATGGCCTGCCATAATTACTCTTCAATAGCTAAATTTGTATATCGCGGCCTTTATATGGCAAGTCCGCAAAACTCAATCGCTGCTCGGTTATAGCAGAACAGCGGTGCCGGTCGCGCTGACCATTAACATCGATCCATTTTGTCCAAGAACTTCATAATCAAGATCAACACCAATAACGGCATTACCGCCCAAAGCGGCCGCCTCGCTTTTCATTTCCTGCAGCGCCTCTTCCCGCGCCCGGCGCAGGACATTTTCATATTTGCCTGATCGGCCGCCAACAATATCTGTAATCGAGGCAAAGATATCCCGAAATATATTTGCCCCCACAATCACCTCTCCGGTGACCACGCCCAGATATTTTTGCACCGGCTGCCCTTCGATTGCCGGGGTTGTTGATATAATCATAGCCTGCTCCTTTTTGTGTTCGGCCAAATTATATTAGGCCAGTCCAAGCGCCGCTTTATATGTATCCAATATGGCTTCCATTTCCTGACGGTCATGGGTTTCCATTTTGCGCAAGCGCACAATCTGCCGCATTATTTTCGTATCATAGCCTTGGCTCTTGGCCTCACTATACACATCGCGAATATCATCAGCGATGCCTTTTTTTTCTTCTTCAAGCCGTTCGATACGTTCAATGAACAGCCGCAGCTGATCCGCTGCTACAGTGCCTTCGGACATGATGATCTCCTAATATTCCATCGGGGCCAAATGCCTTCCGAATCAATCCGGCTTTGCCTTAGCCAGCGGCTTTGTTTTTCGCCACGCTTGTTTTCATTTTTTCGAGTTGCTGCGGTGTCGCTTCGCTTTGATAAAGCTTCTTCCATTGCTCCATCGGCATTCCGTGGATCATCTCCCGGGCTTCGTCGCGGGTCATAACAGTGCCCTCATCCGCCCCGGCCTCCATCACCCAATCGGCCAGACAATTGCGGCAAAAACCAGCAAGACCCATTAAATCGATATTTTGCGCATCATGCCGGTGTTGCAAATGCGCGACCAAGCGGTGAAAAGCCTTCGCGGCGGCGGCGTCTGATACTGGCTTCGTCATTGCACCTTCTCTTGAAAAATAATCCTGTTTCGTAGCGTCATAAGGCTTTCGCCGCGACTCCGACGTCGCTATGGAGCAGAAACTCATTTTGTTCAAATAGCAACCGGAGCCGATCTTGAATCACTATCAACAGCCGCGAAACCGTAAAGTCCGCATATTGGCAACGCTCGGCCCGGCCAGCGATACGCCCGAAATGATCGAAAAATTATTTTTGGCAGGGGCCGATGCTTTCCGGATCAATATGAGCCATGGCGAGCAAGCGGACAAGGCAAAGCTGGTCACCGCGATCCGGGCGCTGGAAAAGAAACATGGCCGTCCGACCACGATCCTTGTCGATTTGCAAGGCCCGAAACTGCGCGTGGGCAGCTTTACCGACGGCAAAGTCATGCTGGAAACTGGCAAGGCATTCATCTTGGATGACAAGGATATCGGCGGCGATGACAGCCGCGTTTACCTGCCCCATCCAGAAATTTTCGCGGCGCTGGAGGAGGGCACAAGGTTGCTGCTCGACGATGGCAAGCTGGTGCTGCGCGTCACATCGGTCAGCCCGAATAAAATTGAAACCCGTGTCGAAGTTGGCGGCCTCTTGTCGAATCGTAAGGGACTGAATGTCCCCGATGTTGTCGTGCCGGTCGCGGCGCTGACCGAAAAAGACCGCTCCGACCTGTCCTTTGCTTTGGCGCAAGGGGTGGATTGGATTGCGATGAGCTTTGTGCAGCGGCCCGAAGATGTCGCGGAGGGCCGCAAACTCATTGCCGGCAAAGCTGCGTTGCTTGCCAAAATCGAAAAACCCGCTGCGATCCACCGGCTGGAGGAGATATTGGAACTGGCCGATGCGGTGATGGTGGCGCGCGGCGATCTTGGTGTCGAATTGCCGCCCGAAGAAGTGCCGCCGCTGCAAAAACGGATAGTCAGCACCGCGCGGCGTATGGGCCGGCCAGTGGTGGTGGCGACGCAAATGCTGGAATCTATGATCACTTCGCCTTCGCCCACCCGCGCCGAAGTGTCCGATGTTGCCACCGCCATTTATGACGGCGCGGATGCTATCATGTTATCGGCGGAAACAGCGGCGGGCCAATGGCCGATTGAAGCGGTTTCGATCATGGACCGGATTGCCAAACAGGTCGAGAACGATCCCGATTATTATGCGCGGGTGCATTTCACCGAAACCCGCCCCGATGCGACGACTGCGGACGCTCTGGCTGCATCCAGCTCCGCCATTGCCCAAACCGTGGATACCAGTGCGATTGTTTGTTTCACCTCATCGGGTTCGACCGCGCGGCGCATCGCCCGTGAGCGGCCATCTGTGCCGATTTTGGTGCTAACCCCGCATGAAGATACCGCGCGGCGCGTTGGCCTGCTTTGGGGTGCATTTGCGGTTTACACACGCGACATTGGCAGTTTTGAAGAAATGGTTGCCAAAGGCAAGCGCATGGCGCTGCGCTATCACCTGGGACAGGCGGGCGCCCGATTGATCATGCTGGCTGGCGTTCCCTTTGGCACACCGGGTTCAACCAATGTGCTTCATGTCGTGCGGCTGACCGGCGATGAGTTGAAAGATAAGACCTAGGGCCTAATAAAACTCGGTTATCGGCATGGCGCCGCGTTGGCTGATTTGCCGATCGGTTTTGGTGCGATCTTCTTCTGTTGGGCCGCGATAGCTTATCCGTTCAGCCTTGATGATTTTGGCGCTGACCCGGCCGATTGCGGTCGCCCTGCTGCTCGGCTGTGCGGAAACGGATACGGAAACCATTGCTGCCGGCGCGTCCCGCGATGGCGGCACTGGCTTTTGTAAGAGGGCCTGTGCGGGCGCCAGCAATAGCAAAGGTAAAGCATATATCATCAAGCATGATTAACGCCTGTTAACCCAATAAGGGCAAGCCGCAAAAAGGGTTAATCGCGCCATGATTGGCCGGTTTTTGCTATTCACCCACGCAGCATAGCGACCTGCCCCAATATGCGACAGTGTGACCCGCCAATCTTTATTGCAAATCGCGGTTGCGCCATCCCCTTGCTGTTGCTAATGGCGCCCATCACCATGCCTTTGGCTGTGCGGCCATGGCGGAATTGGTAGACGCGCAACGTTGAGGTCGTTGTGGGCGAAAGCCCGTGGAAGTTCGAGTCTTCTTGGCCGCACCATTTATTTTCCTAAATGCCTTTTACCGCTTGCGGCCGGGATCCTTACTTCGTTTTGACGGGCTTATCCTCTGCCTTGCCGCCCAATTCGGCCTGCATTTGCTGATCCAGATCCTGCTCGATTTTCTGGGACTGGGACTGAAGTTTTTCCTCGGTTTGTTATATTCGCTATCGAAATCGCGCGAACAGGCGGAAAGCAGCGGCGTGATTATCAAGAGCATTAAATATGTCCGCATCAATAATCCTTCCGGTATCTGACATTGACATTGGAACTGCCAAAGCTGCTAAACTGGCTGAGCACCGATAGCGCCGGTGTCAAGCTGATCTCTATCTGATTGGCGGTATAGCCTCTGGCATCGGTCACAATTTCCACATAGACATCATTGGTTATATACTGCCCAAATGCAACCGAAGTGCCGCGTCCGGTGCTGGTATCCGGTGCCAAAATACGAAGCCGGTCGATGCCGGTCGATGATTGCAATACGCCCAGAGGGTTTAACCCCCCGCTGCTGCCGCGCAGCGCGTTAAGTGAAGAGGCAAGCTGCACCGCCTGAAGTGCAGAAAGCTCCCCAACAGAGCTTCCGAACAATATCCGCGCGATAATCTCATCCTGCGGCAGATTCGGGGTAGCGGCAAATATTATATCCGGGTTTTGGCCGGTGCCGGCGATATTCACATTTGTTGTCACCCCATCAATCTCACTCGACGCGGAAATCCGGATAGACGGGTTAGTGGCCGGACCGTTGAAATTGATCCGCCCCGATTGAAGTTCGAAGGACCGGCCTGCAAAACCAAGCGTGCCGCGCACAAGATTGACCTGGCCCGTGATTCGCGGATCATCGGTGGTGCCGGTGATTTTAAGATCCGCAGCCCATTCAGACTCCAGCCCCATGCCGGACACATAAAGCTGATTGTCCGAAACCAGCGCTATATCAAGCTGCCATTTGGATGGCAGGCTGTCAATCGGGTCGGGATCGCCGGTTATTCGCTTGCCCTTTAAGGCCGGTTTACGCCTGACCCCTGTTAACCGCGCGACCTGCGCCGAACCTTGGCGGACGATTTTATAACGGGTTTCTGGAAGACGCAGCGTCCCGCGGATAACCGCAGGACTGTTCGCATTGTTGATGACCGAAATTTTACCGCTCGCCTCTGCCGCGATCATGTCGCTGCGGGCGAGGCGGGCATTGTCAAGATCGAGCTCAAGCTGAACGGGAAATCCCTGCGCCGAAGATAGGCTTACAAAACCGCTTCCGCTCACTGTCCCGTTACCCGCTTTGGCGGTCAGCTCGGTAACCTGTAACCGGTCATTGGTGAATGTGCCGCGCACCCGCATCGCGGTCAGCCGGGTTCCATAAGCGCCATTTTCATAAACAAGATCATTGGCGCGCACTATTCCCGATATCTGCGGGCGGGACAAGCGGCCCGAAAAGTCCGCAGCCATACCCACATTGCCCTTCAAACTCTGATCAGGAAGGGCGGCCAATGAAAAAATCGTATCGGCTGGGCCGTTATAGCGAATACCGCCAGACAAAGGAGCCTGCAAAAGCCTTTCTGTCCATGGACCTGCACCGGGAGCCAAGGGGCGCAGGTCAATTTGCACGCGGCCAACCGCAGCCCCCCTTCGCCGGATCACCATTCTGGCATTACCGCCATCGGGCAACAATCGGCCAACCACATTGATGTCCACCGGCAGGCTTTGGCTGGCCAAGCTGGTGCGGGTGAAATCGTCCAGCTGAAGCCGTGCATCGGCCTGCGGGAAAGCGCGGGAGGATGCCTGATACCAGTCCAGACTTCCGGTCGCCTTACCGCCAATGCCAAGACCGGGAAACATGGGGTTGAGAGCGGCAAGATTAACGGCGGTCAGGCGCGATTCAATATCAATCGCATCGCCATATTTCCCGGCAATCTGTACCTTGCCATCCGCAATATTTATTGTTGAGGGCATGATTTCATAACCGTTGCGGCGCGGGATGATCCGCAAGGGCGAGGCGGTTGTTACATTCAAGCCATTGACCCTGCCTTTGGCGGCAATGCGCCATAAATCAGGGGACAGATCGGCATTGGCGGCCATACGGAACGGAGCGCCGCTGCGACCTTCTGCGTAAATTTGGGCCGCGCCGCGTCCTGCGGCATAGTTGATTTTCGCGCGGCCCAAAGCGATCCGGCTGGCATTGATAGTCGCATCGGCAAGCTGTACATCGGCGGTAATTTGCGGCTGATCGTATAATATTATATCGGCGGCGATAATTGCACGGCCTGCCGTCAAATTGGCCGGGCCGGAAAGACGCATATTATTGCCCGTTGCGTCTATAACAACCCGCTGCTTTGCCTGATAAGATGACAGGGCTATGCTTCCGTCAAAGCCCTGACCTGCACCTGTTAATTGTCCCGCAAATGGCCCTGACGCTGTTTGGCTGACCCTACCTGAAACACCGATTCCGGCAAAATCCGCACGGGCGATGTCTATAGTCAGCGGGCCTGAACCGGCCAGAATAGCGGCATTGGCGGTAAAGGGCCCATAGCTTGTTTCTCCCGACGCAGTAACGTCATAGCCGCGCCCGTTGCCGCGCACGGTTGCCAGAATATTGGCCATGCCCACGCCAAAGCCAGGCCGCGCGGCGGCAATGCGCGCAACAGGCGCAGATACCGAACCCGTCAGCCGCAAACCCAGCGGGCCATATTGGACCGAATTTCCGCTGGCGGTAAAATCTATTCCGCCTGTTGGCGAATAATTTCCCCTCCCTTGCGTCAGGCGAAAAGACGGGGATGCGGCGCGGGCGGATGCAATGCGGATAACCCCGTCCGAACCGTAGCTGATATTGGCAGAGATCAGGCTGTTTCCGCCCAAAAAGTCACGGGCGCCTTGGTTGAATATCCGGGTCGAACGCGCATTTACCGAACCTGAAAGCGCAAATCCTTTCCCTTTTGTTTTCAGGTCTACGTCCGTTTCGATATTGAATACACCCACCGTTTCTATGCGGTAATCATTCACCCTGCCCTTTAAGGCGCCGGTATAAAGCCCGCTGTTCAAATCAGCGACAAGGACAGCGCCCGCATCAATACGGTCCGATTTTATCTTTAGGTTATCGGACAATATCCGGTTGTTGGCATAGGCAAGGTCGCCCGAAAGCCGCACATGGTCAAAAGTTCGCCTGCGGCTTTATTAAGCCCCGCAATCCGCTTTGCCCGCGCCGACACGGGGATGATGATCCGGTCGCCCTTTATCCGCGTTTCGCCGCTTGCAGACAGGCCCTCAACCGCCATTTGGTCAAAGGCAAGCCGCGCCGCTTGTAAATTATAGGCGGCAACAGGCTGCGCCCAATTGCCATTTAACAAAGCGCGAAATTGCACATTGTCACCGGATATATTGGCCGCCAGCACCGATGGCCGTTTTACACGGACAAACAGGTCAAGGTCGCGAAAAACATTGTTGCCAAAATCGACAAGACCGTCGGTTCCGGCGGCAAAATTTGCATTGGCTATTCCGCCATAAAGGGCGGCCTGCCTTTCGTTCAAATCGGCCCTTAGGGTGATATAGGTTTTTGGTTCAAAAAGCTGTGCCGTTTGTCCGGACAATAAAGAACCGGCGCGGACATGGCCGGATAGATTAAACCGGCTTTCCCGGCCAGCAATGTCAATATCGGCAATTTGGGCGCCGCCCGAAAGCCCGGTCAACCTGCCCGTCCATTTCGACCAGTCGCCTTTTCCTGATAGCGATAATTGCAATGGTTCTGTTATCCCGGTTAAGCTTGCAAACAGGCCGCCGGCGGGCGCAGCAAGCTGTGCATCAACATCAAATTTATTGTCGTCCGGCACGGCATCCAGATTCAGTTTCAATATGTCGCCGCCCGCCATATCCCTTAAGGTTGTTGCTTTGGCATCAAGCGTGATTTGTGCCCGGCGGTCGGCTATTTTTGCGGTTCCAGACAGCGACGCGATATGCCGCTGTCCGGTGACAGCCTGTGCAATATCAATCTGTTCGACGGACAGCCTGCCGATGTCGATGTCTATATTGGGCAATATGGGATCGCCATTATCCGGCACGTCCCTAAATTCGGGCAAGCGCAGCACATGGGCGGTCTTTGCGGTCAAGCTGTCTATAGCAACATGGCTGTTTAAGAGGGCAAAGGGTGACCAGTCCAGCTTCGCTTGTGGCACGCGAACAAAAACGCCCTTTGGATCGGCAATGGCAAGATCCTGTATTTCCAGCTCATCATAGATGGAGCCTTGCAGCTTGCCGATTGTGATCTTCATGCCATTTTCAAATTCCTGACCTTCGATCTGCGCCGTGATGAATTGATGGCCATGCTTGCTGTCCAACCAGATATAAGCAGCAAAACCCAAAAGGATCAGCAAGAAGAGGAAAATAAACACCGCCGCCAAAATTCGCTTTGGCCAGTGCCAAGGCGATCGCTGCGCTATATTGGAATGGGTTGTGGCGGTTTCATCTGCCATCAAAATGCCTGCCCAATTGATACATAAACCGATACCCTGCTTTCCCCCGGGCGGCGGTTAATCGGCGTGGCTATATCCAGCCTGACAGGCCCAAAATTGGTGTAAAACCGCCCGCCGATACCAATGCCAAAACGCCAATCATCAAATTGCGGGGTGCTTTGGGTATAGACCTGCCCGGCATCGACGAAAGCCGCAATGCCATAATTGCCAAAACGGTAACGCAGCTCTGTCGATGTTTCGACCAGACTACGCCCGCCAATGGGTTCAAAAATCGTCGGGCTGTCCTGTTCATTGGGATCATTGGGATCAAATTCCGGGTTGGCAAATTCCGCCCTTGGCCCCAGCTCCTGAAAGCCGAAACCGCGCACCGATCCGCCGCCGCCGCCATAATAGCGCCTTGATGGAGTAATATCGGCCCTGTCGGCGCCGACGATACTGCCAACACGAAAGCGCCCTGCGAACACAAAATTATCCATCACAGGCAGATAAGAGGATGCTTCCAATATTGTTCTGGCGTAAATTTGTTTGCCGGTGCCAATCGATGCTTCGGGTGATAAGCGCAGATTGATCCTATAGCCTTTTGTTGGGTCCAACAGGCTGTCGGAACGGTCATAACCAACTTGTCCGGGCAAAGCGAAAATCAGGTAATTGTCCGCGCTAACGCCGCCGCTGCCGGTATCAAAATCCCGTTCCCTGCTGCCAATCAATTCAAAACCATAGCCATAGGTCCAACGTTTTTGCCATATGGGCGTGGATTCGCGGGCAATACGGCCGCCAATTCGGATCGTTTCTGCCCGAAAGGCTTCAAAGTCCGAACGCTGGACGGATAGGGATAGTTCAACCGATCGGTCCCGTTTGCCCGCATTGGCCCGGCGAAAGCTTACGCTCAAAGCCTGCTCCTGCGTGCCTGCGACCGCATTGAGCGCAAGCGCACCTTCGGGCGGGAAGAGGTTGCGGTGCGTCCAGCCGCCCTCGGCCCTGATCCCTTGTCCAGTCGCATAACCAAGGCTTGCGGCGATGGTGCGGGCAGGGCCTGCCTCGTGCCGGACCAGAAGGTCAGCATAAGCCGTCCCGTCAAGCGCGGTTTCCCCGCTTTGTACAGCTTCGATAGAAACGGTGGACAGCAATCCGGTTGCCACCAATGCGCTGCGTAAATCATCCAGTTTTCGGGCATCATATAGCTCGCCCGGTTTGAAACGGCGTAGCTGTTCAATATGTTCCGCGCCGAAAACAGGTTGATCGCCGCTCGCAATGATTTTGCCGAAATAGCTGCGCGGTCCGGTGTCTATGGGCAATGTATAATCACCTGTCTGCGCTTCGGGATCGAGCAAAATGTCCCGCTGCCCAATCTTCGCAAAAGGATAGCCATTATAGGGCAAAGCCACCGATATATTTGCTTCTGCGGCCAGGATTTGCTCGGCAATTATCGGATCGCCGCTTTTCGGAACAAAATTGCGTTCAATCAAATTGGCGGGTGTCACAATGGGAGCGTCAAACGCTATTTTCCCCAACCGATAACGGGGGCCGGGAACGGCAGTAATGATCGCTGTGACCGGGCCATTTGCATTGGCGTCCCTTTCGGTGGCGGCGCGGCTGGTTGCATCATAAAATCCCTCTGACTGCAGCAGGTCGATCAGCAATTGCTGATCCTCCCGCAAGCGCGCGGCAACCATCGCGCCATTGGCCGCTTTGCCATCGCCCGCTGACAGCGCTGAAAGATCGTCAAACCGCTCCTTCACATTACGCAATGCCGTCCGGTCTTCTTCATTGTCGAGTTCATCTCCGCCAAGACCCTCTATCTTAAAGCTATAGCGCAATTCGCTATCTTCATTTTCTTCCGCTTCGGTTGGTGCAGGCGGCGGTTCGGCATCAAAATCGGTAATGGAGGGCAGCGGGTCATCCAGAACAGGATCTTGAACCGGCGGATCGGGAAGTAATTCTTGCGCATCGCGGTCGTCCCATGCGGGCAGCGCCGGCTCACTTGCCTGCCTCTCTCGCTCTAATTTTCCTTTTCCTCCTGCTGTTTTTCCCACTCTTTGATGCTTTCCAGCGGCGCACTGCTTTCATACTCAAGCGGGGGTATTTCGCGGTCAAATTCCTCGTCGCTCAATATCGGTTCGTCCGGTGGTTGCTGCGCGATAGATGGTTCAGCAGGGAAACAGAAAAAGGCTGCGCTTATTAGCAATGTGAACGCTGCTGGGCGGGTTTTGTGTCTGCCGGCAAATAGCGGGTTTACAATCAATTCCACTTAGCTTCCACCGTCCTATATTTTATGACTTTCAAGAAACACATAACCAGACCTTATGTTCCAAACGGTCAATTATCTAGTGCTTCGCCAATTTAAGCTTATGCGAAGACAGGGCCGTTTGTTCAATCCGCCGTCATAACATTGATAATCGCGGCGTTAACATGGCGGACGTCAAAGCGTTCTTCCACCAATTTGCGGCTGGCCCTGCCCATTTTTGCGATGAGGCCAGGCTGCGTGATAAAACGCTCCATCGCCGCCGTCAGCGCGGCTACATCGCGCACCGGAATCATAAAACCGGTAACCCCGTCAATCACCGTTTCACGGCATCCGATATTGTCGGTGGTGATGACAGCGCGGCCCAGTGCCATGGCTTCCTGCGTGCTGCGCGGCACACCTTCGCGGTAATAACTGGGCAGGACATAGACGCTGGCCTGCCGCACATAGGGCATCACATCGCTCGTCTGCCCCGGCCATTCCAGCACGCCATCATCGGCCCATGCCTGCACCTCAGCAGCGCTCAACCCGTCGGGATTGGGATCGAGCCCCCCAAAAGGATGAATCGACAATCATGCCCCTTTTCCTTTACTATCCGGGCGGCGGCGGCATATTCGGCTATCCCCTTCTGACGTAGCAGCCGCGCCATCAACAAAAAGGTCACTGGTCCCTTGGGCAGCGGGGCGGGCTTAAGCGTCTCCAGATTGACGCCGGTGCCGTTGAGCCGCACCGCCTTTGCAGGCGATAGCGTGCTGGCCGCGACCATATCGGCAATATCATCCTCATTCTGGAAAAACACCTTTTGGCAGCAGGCAAAGGCAAGTGCGTAAAGCTCCAATGCCATCCAGCGCAGCAGGCCATGTTTGAAACCGCGCTTTTGCCCTGTATCGGCAAAGACAAAGCCCAGCCCGGCGACCAACGCGAAAATCCGCGGTACACCCGCCAGCTTTGCGGCGATGCTACCATAAATCACCGGTTTCATAAAATAGGACAAGGTCATATCGGGGCGGATGTCCCGCAAAATTCGGTATAAGGCCCAGCAGCTTTTTATGTCGGCGACCATGCTGCGCCCCGTCCGGTCGAGCCGGTAATCGAGCGGGTGTGCGCCAAGCGCCGACAAGCGGGTGCGCGATTGTTCATCATGGTCGGGGGCAAGAGCGCTGACCCGCACCCCCGCCGCGACCAGATCGGCAATCAACTCCCCACGAAAATTGCTGAGCGAATAAGCCTGATTGGAAATCAGCACGATATGACTGCCTTTAAGGTCGCTCATGGTGCCATCACCGCTGCCATAAGGCGGATCAGGCGCGGTGCGGTTACCTGCACCGCATAATGCGCCTCCACCTTTGCCCGGCCCGCCGCTCCCATGGAGCAGCGCAGATCAGCATCCCTGCACAGGCGTTCTAGCGCATTCAGCCACGCATCGCCGCCGCTGGCAAGCAAGCCGCATTCTTCGCCCACAATATCCATATTCACGCCCACAGGAGAAGCGACCACCGGCCGTCCGCAGGCCATATATTGGATCAGCTTATAGCCGCATTTGCCGCGTTCAAACGGTTCATCAGGCAGCGGCATGATGCCAATATCAATATGGCTGAGCCGCCCGGCCTCTTCATCCTCGCGCCAAATATGCTGTTCAATGGCAAGCGGTGCCGTGACTTTCATCTGCGGTGCGCCGATCGTTACCAATGTAACCGGATGGCGTGCCGCCACCGCCTCCAATTGCGGCAGAATCTGCACCAAATATTTGGCCGTTGTCGGCGTCCCGATCCAGCCGATACGTATCCGTTCCCCTTCCTGTTCCTCTTGCGGTGCGGGGTGCAGGGGGTATTTGTCCAGATCAATCACCGTCGGAAGGAATTCGGTGCGGGCCGCGCCATGGCGGCGTGCATAGTCCATAAGATAGCCATTACCCGCTGTCACCGCCGCCGATCCAGTCAGCAGCGCGTCCAGCTTTCGTCCCAATATCCGGCGCAGAAAAGCCGAACGGTGAGCATCATAATTGTGGAAAATCGCATCGTCATAATCGACAATATAGGGCGTGCCGGAAAGCCGCGCCGCGCGTTCCATCCAACCCGGCAAATAGGGGAATAGCTCTTTCTCAATCCAGATCAGGTCATAACGCCGTGCCCGCAGCAGCGCGAACAATCGCCTTGCATATGGCCCGGCGGCCTCGCGCAGCCCTTTGCCTTGCCCCGCATAAAGCCGGTCGACATAATCACGACCAAAAAAGCTTTGTACATCAACCTTCGCCCCTGCTTTCTCCAGCCATGGGATATATTGCAGCGTACGCAAGCGGCTGCTCGCGCCATTTTCGGCATATTTGGTCAGCGCCAATACCCGCTTTCCCAAAAGTGGCGATTGGGGGTCAGATATGTTCAATATGCTTCTGCCCGCGATAGGAGGCGATAATGTCGGCGTCGCTGCGCCGCATCTCCGCCCGCCGTCCCATAAAATAAGTGCAAGATGCGCCGTCCATGGCTTGCGGTTTATTGGCGAGCAGATGGTCGAAATATTTGATCCAGCCAAACAGGATACGCACCGCGCCTTTTAAAATCCGCCGCGCAGTTTTTCCGCCGCTAAAGGCGAGCGCGAAATTTTCGATCGCCCAGAGCAAAGCCGTGCCCGGCCCCGCCACCATGCCGGTTTCAATCTCCTCAAAGGCGTTTAAGAGCCGCCGGTGCCCACCCAGCGTATAGCGGGTAAAATCATAAGCACCCTCATGCACTTGCTGCATGAACGGCAATTCGCTGTAGACAAATCCGCCGGGGCGCACGACGCGGGCAAATTCCGCCGCCACACGTTCTGGATATAGGACGTGTTCCAGCACCGCGGTTTGGATCACCACATCGGCAAAACCGTCGGCAAAAGGCAGGTCATGACCGTCGCAAAACAAATCGACATCCGCCCATTTATCGACATCGCAATAAATAACGCGGTGCGCCGCTCCTGCTTTTAACATCGGATCGAGCCAGCCGCGTTGCCGCCCGCCACCCACCACCAATAGGGTTTGCGGCTGATCGCCCAAATGCGCAAGCAGCTTTGGAATCATCCGGTCAATCGACAGGTTTACCGACAGGCCGGTCAGCGATGATTTGCGGGAAGCCGGGGCAGCATCGTCGGGTTTTGCATCGGCATAATCCCCTGCGCTAAACAGATCATTATCGGCGCGAAACAATATCGGCCGGCCCTTGACCTGCGCATAGGCAGCCTTGCAAGCAGAACAATTGAGGCCCGCATCAAGCAAGGCGCCATGACAAGCCGGGCATTGATAATCGGTGTGCACCATTATGCTTTTTTGACCTGTAAACGGAAATCCAATTCATAGCAGGATATGATACCGGTCAGATTTTCCTCATAAAATTCTTTGGTATAACAATTCAAATTGACAAGTCCCTGCATGGCTTTCCGGATAGCATGGCGCACATATCGCGGACGATAGGATTTGAAAACCATCCGCACATCATTCAGTTCCAACCTTCAACGGTTGCATATTCGGGCGTTGGCCGTTTCAGCGGCATATTGTTCTTCGCCAGATAGCAAAAACTATATAGACCAAAAAACGTCTTATGCGTCACATCGGAATAGAAAAAGGCATTGGAAAAATGCGGCACTTCAAATCTTATCTGTGCTCCATGGATACACACACGGACGACTTCTTTCAAAAAGCGGTCCAGATCGTCAATATGCTCTAGAAAATGGCTGGCGAAGATCGTGTCGACGCTATCATCCTTTAGTTTTGCAAGCACATCAAATGCATCGCCGACAATATCAACATTGTCATATTTGATCATATCAATCGAGGTATATTCCCGAAAGCGCGGCCGCGGGCCGCAACCGATTTCAATCTGCACCGGAACCGGTGATGCGTTGATTGCTTCAATACTGGTCGCCCTCATTTTACGCTACCCCTTAATCCTTCATTTCCTGTGAACATCATCATTGCAAGCCCGATCAGCGCAGATACGCAGAAGGACAACATATAGGCAAGCGCAGGCGCATCTTCGGCATGGCTTTGCATCAACCATCCACTTATCATTACAAAACAGGCAAACCGGATAATCTCTAACGCAATGTATAAACCCGCGCGTGAGAGCGCAATTAATGCCGTGCTGGTTACCAGCGCAGCAACGCGGGCCAAGTCGCCGATCGCTTGGTAACTGAAATAATCCGAGGCCGGTTGAAATTCGGACGTGAATAGCAAATGGAATAATGGCGTGCGCAGCAAATATTCACTTGCAAATAACAGCGCCGCAAACCCGGTCGCCGCGGCCAACGCTTTCAAATAAAAAGCCCGAAATTCCGATTTATCGATGATCCGGGTCATTTTTGGCAGTGCATAAACCATCAATGTCGTCGAAAATAGCAACAGGTTAATATTGCTGAGCCGCCACAAAGCTTCATACATACCAGCCGTAACAAGTCCGAAATTGTCAATGATCTGACTGCGCACCATGATCTGGCCAACTGACAAGGATGCAGCGGCAGCCAAAGCCATCAGCCCATATTTCGCCAGTTCGCCAACCAGCGCAGGATCCAATAATGGACGGGTTATGTTCAGATCATAAAATTTACGGCGGTATAATAGAAATACGCCCACCACCAAGGCACAGGATTGGCTTATTGCGCTGGCCAGTAAGGCTCCCTCTATATGCCCAAAATATGCGCCTGCGGTCACGATGAAGAGGTTGAAAAGTGCAATAGCACTGTTGAGAGACGCATAGGGCCTGACATCGGACTTACCTGCGAATATCGCGGCAATCACATAATTTATGCCAAATGCAGCCAGCGTAATTGCGGCCCAAAGCAATGGTGTCCGAAAAACCGGATCCCCCAATATGGATGTAGCGATCCAGCCGCGCAGGCAGATAATCATGATCGCCACCACAAGCGATAATAAGAGCACCGCCGTTAGAGAGGTTGACCATATTTGCCGCTGACGCCCAAGATTGCCCTCCGCCTGCGCTGTTAATTTGGTAATCCCTGTGGTTAGCGCCCCGCTCGTAGCGCTTTGAATCAGCATAATGAAATTTTGCAACTGGCCAACAAGAGCAAAGCCGGCAGGGCCAATCAAAATTGCCAAGATTTTGTTCAACGCAAAATTGGCGCCCAGCCTAATGGAAAGGCTTACCATATTCGCAAACAAAGTTTGTCTCAAACGCATCGGATTGGCCGCTCTTCGCCCTTATCCACTATGGCGTGCAAGCAGCGCCTGCCACCAGGCTTCATTTTCCAGATACCAGCCGAGCGTCTGCGCAAAACCTTCTTCAAATGTGCGGCTTGCCTGATAGCCCAGTTCCTCCCGCGCCTTTGTCTCATCAATCGCATAGCGGCGGTCATGCCCCTTGCGGTCGGTGACATAGCTTTTCAGGCCGTCACTGCTTTGACCGTTTGCCGCCGGTGCATCAGGATAGCGTGCAGCAAGCCCCGCATCGCAGGAAAAGGCCGCATCAACAGCAGCACAAATCCCGTCAATCACCGCCATATTGGGTAATTCCTGCCCGCCGCCAATATTATAGGTTTCGCCGATCCGACCCTTTTTAAGCACCGCCTCTATCCCGCGGCAATGGTCCTCGACATGAAGCCAGTCGCGCACATTCATCCCGTCGCCATAAATGGGCAGCGGCTTTCCTTTCAAACAGTTGATTAGAAAAAGCGGGATCAGTTTTTCGGGAAATTGATAAGGACCATAATTATTCGAACAATTGCTGGTCGTTGTCTGTAGGCCATAAGTGTGGTGGTAAGCGCGGACCAGATGGTCGCTCGCCGCCTTCGACGCGGAATAAGGAGAATTGGGCTGATAGGCGGTGGTTTCGCTAAAGGCCGGGTCATCGGCCTCTAGGCTGCCATAGACTTCATCTGTGGACACATGGTGGAACCGGTGCGGACGGCCATCCCCATCGAGCCAATTTTCCTTTGCCGCCTTTAACAGGGCATGGGTGCCGATGATATTGGTCTGCAAAAAGGCATCAGGGCCGTCGATGGACCTGTCCACATGGCTTTCGGCTGCAAAATGGACAATGGTGTCGATAGCCCGGTCTTTGATCAGCGCGTTCATTGCCGGATGATCACAAATATCGGCAACCACCAGTTCCGCGTCCACCCCAGTGAGATTTTCTTCATTGCCCGCATAGGTCAGCGCATCGACGACGGTGATGCTATCGGCGCTATTCTGCGTTTTCCAATAGCGTACAAAATTGGCGCCAATAAACCCTGCACCGCCGGTGACCAATAGGTTAGCCATTATTCTGTATCTCCAATATCGTCTCGTGCAGCGCACCACGCCAATGCCGCGCAGGTTCGCCCAGTTTTTCCCATGTCGCGGCTTTGTCCAGAACCGAATAAGCGGGCCGTCTTGCGGGTGTGGGATAGCCGGTGGTGGGAATGGGATGGATTACCGGCATTGTATCCAACAACCCGGCCGCCAAAGCTTCTTCGCCAATGGCAACCGCAAATTCATGCCAGCTACAAACGCCTTCATTGGTGTAATGATAAAGCCCCGCCGCCTTTGCCTGCGCCAAAGCGAGCACCGCGCCTGCCAGATCACGGGCCAATGTCGGCGAACCCATTTGGTCGGCGACAACAGATAGCTCAGAGCGCTCTTTCATCAACCGCAACATGGTCAGCACAAAATTGGCCCCCGCCGCCGCATAAACCCATGATGTACGAATGATCAACGCATCCGGCATTGCCGCCTGCACATTGCGCTCACCTGCCCATTTGGTTGCGCCATAGACGCTGAGCGGTGAAGGCACAGCATCCGGCGCAATTGGCGCGTCATAGCCATCGCCAAAAACAAAGTCGGTAGAAATATGGACAAAGCCTTTGCCCGCTTCGGCGGCAGCGCGGGCCATATAGCCGGGTGCGTCGCCATTGATCCGCTGCGCCAGTTCCGGTTCGCTTTCCGCCTTATCGACGGCGGTATAGGCGGCGGCATTGATGATGATGTCCGCATCGCTGCGGGCAATGCGCGCCTGCACGGCGGCCTCATCGCCAATGTCGCATTCGGGCAGGTCTACCGCATCAAATTGCCAGCGCTCTCCCGCGCAATCCTGCAGCGCCCGGCCCAATTGTCCGGCGCCTCCAAAAATCAACGCCTTCATGGAAACAACTCCGCATCAGCAAAAGGAACGCCCGCCGCATCCTTTGCCGATAAGGCAGGCTCCGCGCCGTCCAGCGGCCAATCTATCGCAAGCTGTTCATCATTCCACAGCAAAGAGCGTTCATGTTCGGGCGCGTAAAATTCGGTACAGCGATAGAGAAATTCAGTGCCATCCTCTAACGACAAAAAGCCATGGCCAAAACCCGGCGGCACCCAGAGAATATCTTTATTTTCCGCCGACAGGGTGAAGCCTTCCCACCGGCCAAAGTCGGGCGAGGAACGGCGCAGGTCCACGACGACATCATAAACGCTGCCCGCCACCACACGAACGAGCTTTCCTTGCGGTTTTTGGATTTGATAATGCAGACCGCGCAGCACGCCTTTGGCCGATTTGCTATGATTATCCTGCACAAAGCTGAGGTTCAGCCCAAGATCGGAAAAGACCTTCGCATTCCAGCTTTCATAAAAAAAACCGCGATCATCACCAAAAACTTTTGGCGTGATAATCTTTACATCGGCAATGCTGGTATCAATGACCTGCATCAGCCATGCCTTCTGGCGAGCAAGCCGTTGAGATATTCGCCATAGCCGCTTTTGATGAGCGGCGCCGCGATGCGCAGCAATTGTTCGTCATCGATGAAGCCCATTTCCCATGCCACCTCTTCGGGGCAGCAGATTTTCATGCCCTGACGCTGCTCGATCAGCTGGGTGAACTGCGATGCTTCCAACAAGCTGTCATGCGTGCCGGTATCCAGCCAGGCAAAACCGCGCCCCATCATTTCGACATGAAGCGTGCCTTGTTCCAGATACAGCCGGTTGAGATCGGTAATCTCCAGCTCGCCGCGCGGCGACGGTTTGATCGCCCTGGAAAATTCACACACCTGCTTGTCGTAAAAATAAAGCCCGGTGACCGCATAATTGGATTTGGGGATAGCGGGTTTTTCCTCAATTGAAACTGCGCGGCCAGCTGCGTCAAATTCGACCACGCCATAGCGTTCGGGATCGCTAACATGATAGCCAAAAACGCTCGCCCCAGCGTCCCGTGCATCGGCAGCGCGGAGCAATTCGGGAAGGCCATGGCCATAGAAGATATTGTCACCCAAAATAAGCGCACTGGGATTATCACCAATAAAGCTCTCGCCAATATGGAATGCCTGCGCCAATCCTTCGGGTTTGGCTTGCACGGCATAGCTGATATCAATTCCCCAATCCTTGCCATCACCCAGAAGATACTGGAATGCCGGGGCATCATGCGGGGTGGTGATGATCAAAATCTCCTGTATCCCCGCCATCATCAGAACGGTGAGCGGATAATAGATCATCGGTTTGTCATAAACCGGCATCAATTGCTTGCTGAGCGCTTTGGTCGCCGGATAGAGCCGCGTGCCCGATCCGCCAGCGAGGATTATGCCTTTACGCAATGGATGTTCCCTTTTTTTATGCCGTTGCGGGCAATTGCCAAGTTACGGACCATTGTGCAAGCCCTGTATAGCACAGAAATTCATAAATTGACGCTGGCAATGATTATGCTACCGCGCTGCAAATGACAGGATGGGCGTTATGAAAATCATTATTACTGGTGCGAGCGGACATATTGGCCGGGCACTGGTCCCTTATTTGTTGGAACAAGGTCATGAGCTTTTGCTTGCGGGCCGCAATGCAGGGACTTTGGAAACGATGTTTCCGGGTAAAAACTGCTGCAACTATCATGAACTTAGCGATGCCGCCAAAGGCTATCAGGCCTGTGTGCATCTGGCGGTGATGAATAATAGCGAGGCGGGTGATCTGGCTGCCTTTCGCACCGCAAACCTAAGCGGCCTAAAGCATATTTATGAAGATGTGCGGCAGGCGGGCGTCACGCATTTCATCAACCTGACCAGTTTCCATGCGGCTGATCCTAAGCAAAAAAGTCCCTATGCGATCAGCAAAAGGGAGGCGGATCATTGGCTTTCCGAACAGCAATCTATGAATATCAGCCAACTGCGCCTGCCTGCTGTATATTCTGCCGAGGCGGGCGGTAATCTGGCCAAGGTAAATAGATTACCCGCCATTGTGCAAAAACCAGCGCTTTGGCTTTTGGGCGCGTTAAAACCTATTGCGGACCGCGATCTTGTGGTGCGAACAATTGGTGATTTGCTAAACAAAGGCGAGAAGACGGCGATCAGCATTGCCAATCCTGCGGATCGCAATCCTTTCTTTATCCTGTTCAAAAAACTGACCGATTACGGTTTTGCGCTGTCGGTGCTGATCCTCACATGGTGGTTGATGCTCATTCTGTTTGCCGCAGTAAAGCTAAGCAGCGCTGGCCCCGCCATCTTCGCGCAGCAACGCGTTGGGCGCTATGGCAAGCCTTTCACCTGCTATAAATTCCGCACCATGCGCACCGGTACAAAACAGGCCGGAACGCATGATATAGGCGCGGATGCGATTACCGGTATCGGCGCGTTTTTACGGCGGACAAAGCTTGATGAACTGCCGCAGCTGGTCAACATATTGCGCGGAGAAATCAGTCTGGTTGGCCCGCGGCCCTGCCTTCCTGTTCAAGAGGAGCTGGTGGCAGAGCGGCGGGTGCGCGGCGTGCTGAATATCCTGCCCGGTATTACCGGATGGGCGCAAATTAACGATATTGATATGAGCGACCCTGTCCGCCTTGCGGTCACCGATGCTGATTATTCCGCACGGCGTAGCATTCCTTTTGAGCTTCTGATTATCCTCAAAACCTTCACCGGTTCAGGACAAGGCGACCGGACAGCCGGCTAGAACATGATGACAATTTCTCATTGCGAGCGAAGCGACGCAACCCAGAGCTTACATCGCTTGATTAGGACGGATATGGATTGCCTTGGGCCGATGCCCTTCGCAATGACGGTTCCATTTTGCCATCCCGGTTTAATCCGTAGCCGCCAATATGTCCGCAATGCGGGCAGAGGCCAAGCCGTCGCCATAGGGGTTGTGCGCCCGCGACATGGCCTGATAAGCCGCTTCATCATCCAATAGCCGCGTCACTTCACGTATCAAATCGCCGGTGTCGGTGCCGATCAACTTCACCGTTCCGGCATCCACGGCTTCGGGGCGTTCGGTGGTGTCGCGGGTGACCAGCACCGGCTTACCAAAACTCGGCGCCTCTTCCTGCAATCCGCCGCTGTCGGTGACCACCAGATGCGAACGGCTAAGCAACCAGACAAAGGGCAAATAGCTTTGCGGCTCGGCCAAAAACACATTATCCACACCTGTCAGCACCCTATCCACTGCATTTTTGACCTTTGGGTTCAAATGCACCGGATAGAGAATCTGCACATCGCCGCGTCCGGCAATCTGCGCCAGCGCCTCACACACACGGGCAATTCCGCCATCATGATTTTCGCGCCGGTGGCCAGTGACCAAGATGAGCCGTTTTGCAGGATCAAGAAAAGGAAAGGCCGCTGCAAATTCCGCCGATAACGCGGCGTCATTTTCAATCTTGTCCTTCACCATCAACAACGCGTCAATCACCGTATTGCCGGTTACATGGATTGTTTCTTCCGCCACCGCTTCTTCGATCAAATTCGCCCGCGACACCATAGTTGGGGCGAAATGCACATTGGTGATCCGTCCGGTAATCTGACGGTTCGCCTCTTCTGGCCAAGGCGATTGGAGGTTGCGGGTGCGCAGCCCCGCCTCAACATGACCCACTTTTGCTCCCGCGTAAAAAGCCGCGAGCGCCGCCGCCGTCGATGTCGTGGTGTCGCCATGAACAAGGACATAATCGGGTTTCATTTCAGCCAATACCGGCTCCAGCCCCTCCAGCACCGCGGTGGTAATATGGGTCAGGCCCTGACCTGCCTTCATGATTTTCAGGTCAATATCGGGGATGATCCCGAACAGGCTGTTGACCTGTTCCAGCATTTCGGCGTGCTGACCTGTCACGCATACACGCGCATCAAAACGCGGATCGCTGGCAAGTTTCAGGACCACTGGAGCCATTTTGATCGCCTCTGGCCGGGTTCCAAATATGCTGAGTATTGTCTTGAGCTTTGTCATGCCGCGCTAAATGCCGCGCTGCACCATGGGGCGCAAGTCTATAATGCGATCAGCGCTTGTGCATGGGGAGAAAAATTTCGCGCAGCGCTGTTCATAAATATCTCCATCCGCGCCATATCCGCTGCATTTTCATGAATCAGAGGAGCGCGCATCTTTACTTCCGCCGGAAACACGCCATAGCCTGCAAACAGGCAATACCAGCTGATAGCTCCATAATAACCGCCAATGTTCAACCGGATGATTTCCTGTTCCAAATCCTGCCCTGTGAACCAAGCGGTTATCATCGCTTTCAGATGATCGGACAGATGATCATGGGTCGCATTATCCCGCCAATAGGCATTATCCGCCCGCCGGTTCATCCGGTAATGGGCGACGATATAATCCCGTATCCCTTCATAGCGCCCGGCGATGCGCTGGTTGAAAATATCCCGGTTTTTCGGGCCAAAGCCGCCGTCATCAAAGGCCGCAATAAACTGCTGCGCCGTGGTAATAACGATATGGATTGCGGTTGCCTCCAACGGTTCTATAAAACCCTGCGACAGACCCATGGCAAGGCTATTCGCGCTCCAGCTATCGGTGAGGCGGCCGACGCGCATCTGTAAATGCCGGGCCTCCAAAGCGCTGTTCAGCATCCCCAATGCGGCGCGAAGTTCAGTCTCAGCAGCATCTGCATCCAGATAGGCGTCCGAAAAACATAGCCATTGCCATGCCGCGTGGTTAGCGGGATCGACCATCGCCAGCCCGCCTCCATCGCAATCGCTCCGGTGGCAATGGCGGGCGATCCGGCCGCATCCCGTTCGGGCGCGGTCGGCATAACAACCGCGCGGTTGTTGAACAAATTACCGTCAAAGGGAATATATTTTGCCCCCAGCGCCTTTTCATTGATCATCGCACGAAAGCCCGAACAGTCGATAAAAAAATCGCCCTCTATCCGCTTGCCATCTTCGCCCAGCAGCGCCTCAACATCGCCCGATGGGTTAACAATGACTTGATTAACACGCACCGGGATATGCTTCACGCCCAAAGTGGCGGCATGGCGGCGTAGAAAATCGCCCAGTTTATAGGCGTCAAAATGATAGCCATAACTTAAATCAAAAGGAAAGTTTTCAGATGGATACGGTCCTTTTCGCTGTGCCGCCAAATGGGGTGACAGATAAAAATTATCAGGGTGAGCGGGCACATTTATTCCGGCACGGCGCAGCGCCGCATTCCGGATAAAACCGGGCTGGCTATACATATCGAGCGGCGCGGGAAACGGGTGAAAATAACTGTCAAATCCCGGCTCTTTCGACCAGCCTGTGAAACGAATACCAATTTTATAAGTGGCATCGCAGGCGGGCATCCAATCGGATTCCGCTATACCCATCTGATCGAAAAATGCCTTTAACTGCGGCGTTGATCCTTCGCCGACACCGATAATGCCAATGTCGGGCGATTCCACCACATGGATTTCGACATCCCGGTCCTGCCAATGATGCGCAAACAGATTGGCGGTGATCCACCCCGCCGATCCGCCGCCCAAAATGACAAAGCGAAAAGGGCGCGGCGCCGTCATCTGTTCGCGCGGCGCCAATCAGCGCTTCCAGATAAGGGCACCAAAGGCGTCAAGAATATCTGTTTGTCTTTCATCCAGCGCCAAAATGACAGATTCGCCGTTCACAGCAAAGGCGGAAATGTCGGCGGGTTGATCTCCCATGTTGAACAAGCAGGTAATTTCTTCGCCATCCTGCCCGCGCACCAGTTCAAGCAAGTCACCATGCACCGCGCATTTGACGATCCCGCCCACCCGCAAAGCCGGATATTGGTTACGCAGGGCCAGCAAGCGGCGGGTCAAATTGAGCAGCGATGCCGCATCGGCATTTTGGATATCCGCCGCCATGGCGATATGGTCTTCGCCCAGCGGTAACCAAGTGGATCCGCCATGGCCAAATCCGGCATTGGGGCTATCTGCTTCCCATGGCATGGGCGTGCGGGCCCCGTCGCGGGACAAGGTCAACGGCCAATTGCGGAGCGCTTCGGGATCCTGCACCTGCTCAAAGGGAATATCGACCTGCGTCAGGCCCAGTTCTTCCCCTTGATACAGGATGATATTTCCGCGCAGCATCATGATCAACGCCATTTTCATCCGCGCGAAACGAGTGCGATTTTCCGGCTTTGTCCAGCGGCTGACCGCGCGCGGCGCATCATGATTTTCAAATGCCCATGTCGGCCAGCCCGTGCCCGCCTTCTCTTCCCATTTGGCGAGCGAGGAGCAGATTAAATCGGGCGTCAATTTTCGGCATACAGAAAATCGAAGCTATAGGCGCTGTGCATCCGGTCATTCCCGGCCGCACACATTTTCATAAATTCATCCGGTGCGGTGCCGCCAA